>JAFGOU010000432.1 GCA_016926315.1 Chitinispirillaceae bacterium | reverse complement strand
TGAGCCGTATGCGGGAAATCTGCACGTACGGTTCGACGAGGGGCGCGGCGTAATCCCCGCGCCTACTCTACCGCCTCTGCGGTGAAATCTTGTTGGAATTTATGAATAAAGCGGTTTAAATTGAACATCGAGTCGCGGTCGCAACGTTAATATACAGCAGGCGAAGTCGCCTGAAGGCAATATACTATGATTGCTACACTGCAAAGCGGCATTGGCGCCATTTCACGAAAGCCCTATGGCCACCCGAAGGTGTCGTGGAATCAGGGAGATTCAATGAACGATGAGAAAAAGAGAATTCTGCTGATTGATGATGAGGAGGCGGTCCTTTTCGGCTTCAGGCAGGTGCTTATGGAACCCTGGGTGCAGGTGGATACGGCGTCCACCGCCGATGCGGCCAAAGCGCTAATGGAAAAAAATGTCTATGCCGCGGCGATTGTGGATCTGCGGCTCTCGAACTCCACTGCCATGGAGGGTCTTGATCTTGTTACCCTCCTCAAAACCGTACAGAAACACTGCCGCGTCATAGTCCTGACCGCTTACGGAGACGAGTCCATCAGGAGCAACGCCTTCTCGCTTGGAGCCGACCTTTTTCTTGAAAAACCGGTTGATCCGGAAACGCTTAAGCAGAATCTCGTTGCTTTCGGGGTATACTGAACCGCTGCTATTCAGCCGGAATGGCGCGAAAGCGGAAGGTTGACGGTGAAGGTCACGCCTTTTTCATCGAGCACAAAATAGCCGACCGGCGCGAAATCGAACAGGTCGGACCCGGGGGTGAGATCATCCTTTCCTTGCGGGGAACCACGAGATCCGCACTGCGGCGTGGTATCGAAGGTATCCTCCGCGCGCTGCCGGTTGACGGGTGTCAACGCACTTTTATTCTTCATCAAGGAGTTTTTATCAAATTCCCGCATTGTATCGAGACCCTCTTACCGGCAGAGGGATTTCCGGTAATGAAAAATGTCCGCTGGCGTGGCAGGAGGGTTCCTGTGATGAAAAAATAATCAACGGTTATCGGGCAACCAAATGCATTGGGTCTGGATGACGAGTTTTTTGAAAAGATGTTGCTTAACGTTTTTTTCCGGTTCGGACGACCCGGAACCACGCTGATTTCCCGGCGCTGTTCGATCGTGTATTACCACTACTCCATACCTCCGTACGGATAAAGCGACAACCTCTCATTCACACCGTTCTTTTAATTTCATATTCATCAGTTCGAATCCTCGCCCGGTGTTGTCGTCGAGCATTTTTCTCAAAAAAGGAACCAATACCCCGGTAAACAGTTCTCTTTGAACAAAGGTCGCCGTTCCATTTTTGTTGTCGATTATTTTAAAAATATGCTCCCCGTCAAACAATCCAGGTATGATGAATCTGCCCAACCACCTCAACTCTCTGTTTGGATCGATCTTCAATACTTTTGGTTTGAAGGTCATGGACGGAGCATCCGGCGGAGTCAGTTTTACCTTTATGACATTTCCAAGCGATACCTTTCCTTGAATTGAGGGAATGAACGGATTCCATTCCGGGTACTTTCCAAAATCATTAAGCACCCGCCATATTTTATCAGGCATTGCGTTAATGAGGATTTCGCTTCTAATCTCTTTTATGGTTATTCTCCCCTTGCCGTGGGCGCCCTTTACCGTCCGGGGATTTTCGCCCTCAACCCGGAACAGGGAACCCTGGCATCCCGCACCGGCGATGTCCGGCTCTTTATGCATTGATGGTGACCGCAGTCCCCTGCAGCGTCGTATCGTATTTCCTCAGGTTTCTTGTCGCAGGCCCGCTCGCCAGGTTCCCGGCCCCGTCGAATTGCGAACCGTGACACGGGCAGGTGATCCGGTTGTTGGCGGGAAGCGGGAGATCGCACTCCCTATGGGTACAGCGGGACGAAAGCGCCGCCACGTCAGGATGTCTTGCTGAGCGACCTTTTTATGCATCGACGACATACCGATTCAGGCAATCCTGGCGAATGAATGGCGGGTGCATGCCGAGGCGGCGTCGTCGGGAGTCGCGCTCCCTTGCGGATTCGCAATCAACTGTAGCCTGTTTTGTACGTAGTTGAGGCTGCATTTCTGCAGGCGGACAAGAAATAAAAACAGCCGTTTGGTCACCAGCTCCTCCTCCAGGTCGGCAAGCCGCAGGTATAAGCAGTACGTTTCCAGTTCTTTGTTCATGGCGAATCGGCAGGCGTTTTGAAGCGTGGCGAACCTTTTGACTCCCGGTTTACCCGGCCATGGGGCACGCGTCATAGGGTTTTTCGTCTCGAGTGAAACAATGCGACCGTCGGACCGGTATCGTAAAAGACATTCTATTTCACTGTGTTTCAGATCAGTCATGTCGGAAAAAAAATATTTCTGTTCTTCCGGAAACACCTTTTCGGCAAGGTTTTCATAGATCCTGGCCGTCTGCAGACTTTGCTGAATCGCGACAAATCTTAAAAAATCCCTGAAGGTAGGGTCTGTTTGCATGCTCTGGCTGCCGTCATCGGATTCCAGAAAAGTAAAATGAATTTGCTCGATAAAATTTCCTATGCTTTTCATAGTTGAATCCTTTTGGAAAAATAGTCTCTCCGTCTATCGAGGCCACACACAAATGACGCGTTGTTTCCTGTTTTACGAAGCAAATGGCATTCCATTGACACCGGGTAGGGCAGGTGATAGGATATCGATGACCGTCCGGCAGGGCCTTATTCCTGAAAATCAAAAATCAACGTACCTCCGACCTTCAATCCGGATAAGTTTGGTTATTTCCTGATACCTTCACCCGCATGGTAGCCTTGGCCTGATATTTGCGCTGCTATGGTGTTTAAAAAAGTGTAACAGATATCATGTATCGCACTGCATGATGTTACCTCAACACAAGGGAGGAGTCATGGCTAAAAAAAAGGTTTATTCGAGCTTTGTTGCGGCGACCGGCGCTATTGCTCTTCTGCTTGCGGTTGTCCCGATGTGCCAGAGACCGGAGGGCGCGAAAACAGACTGGCAAAAAGAGTCTGCATCTCCATCGATGGAAAATCCGGATACGGCCGGCGCCAGTTACTACACCTGTCCCATGCATCCTCAGGTTCGTCTGGGTGAGGCGGGCAAGTGTCCTCTCTGCGGGATGAAACTTCATTTACGGAAGCCTGTCCCGGCACGATAAAGGCAAAGGCAATGAATCCCGCATGTCCTGGCGGGAAAGGAGATCGACAGGACCGGGCGTAAAGCATCAATGACGGCCGGTTTTTTGGTGATCTCTCCGATAATATCCCGTTCTTCCGGATCGCCGCAATGCAACTTGACGATTTGCATCGCGGTGCCGACGGTGATAATTTTTGACCCGCATCGGTAACTGCTCTCCGAATAGGAAAATGATGGCATTGATAATGCCATTGCACCTATAAGGCAGGCAAAGGCTTTCATGGAAAGGTTCCTCCAATCTTGAAACAACTATTGAATTGGAAAAAAGGAGCAGTACCATTAAGGATTTGATAGGAGTTAATGATGAGTGTATTTTTACCGAAAATGAGAAAAATGAACTTAATAATGAGAAAGGACGGGGCACATGGACCTGCTCGGCATGGCCAAAGCGCTTGAAGCGAAAGCAGTTGATTTCTATGATGATCTGACAAAAAAGTGCCAGACCCGGGAATATCGTGGAATTTTCGCCGACCTTGCCCGGGAGGAACGCAAGCATTTTGAAGTTTTCGAAAAATGGCAGAAGAAGGAGCCACTGCCGGATCTGGAACAGGTTCTTCCTCTGGTCGATAATCCATCAATGGTCTTTGAACGGTTAAGCGGGCAATTTATGGTAACCTCAGGAGAGTTTTTCAGCAGAAGCCAGATATTTGACCTGGCGCTTGATCTGGAGAAGAAGAGCATCGATCTCTATACAGAGATGCTGGACCGGGATGAATCGGCCATAGCGCACGAAAGGGCGCTTTTACTGAAAATCATCGGACAGGAACGCAACCATATTAATACCATTACCGCGCTAGCCGATTTTCTGCGGCATCCTGGTGAGTGGCTTGAAAATGCCGAATGGCGCCACGCGGAAGAATTTTAACCATCATTGGAGGGAAAGATGACGTTCAGGATCAAAAACTGTGTTCCGTGTAAAAAAGGAGAACCCCCGATTTCTGCCCCTGCCGAGGAGAAACTTCTGAGGGAAGTTCCTTCTTGGAACCTTGATCGGAGCGGCATACACCGGCTTTTCAAGGAGTTCACTTTCAGTACCTTCGTGGAAGCGGTCGGGTTTGCAAATAGTGTTGCTATCGCGGCCAACGATGAGGAACACCATCCAACAATAACGATAGAGTACCGGAAGGTAGTCGTCACGCTCACCACCCCTGCCGTGCAAGGGCTTTCCGAAAACGACTTTATCATGGCCGCGAAAATCGACGATCTCTATTCCGTCGTCAGGTTGCCGGCATACGGGGTATATGAATCCGCCATGTTATGAGTACCAATGTACGTGCCGTCCATTCCTGGACCGGTATACCGAACCTGCCATTACCAGCGTCTGCCTTTCATCCGGCTGCGCGGTAACAGGTTCTTTCTTTCATGTTGGCATTGTTCCCATCGATTGAAGGAGTTCTTTTATTTTTTCGGGAGCGACCGGTTTCTCGATATAAACATCGGCGCCAAGACTGAATACCTTTTCCCGCGTGTCACTTTCACCATACCCCGTAATCACGACTAATTTGCACTCGGTTTGAATTCTCCTTGTTTCCTTTATGACCGCCAGACCATCCTTCACCTCCGTACCCGAGAGTCGCAAATCGGTTATAATCGCCGAATACGACTTCAACTGGATCAACCTTCTCGCTTCCCCGAATGAGGGCGCGGTGTCCACGGTTACCGTCGGCCCGCTTAAGACCTTTTTAA
Source organism: Chitinispirillaceae bacterium (assembly GCA_016926315.1). Next base: position 10,041 of record JAFGOU010000432.1, on the reverse strand, counting down.
AGGCAAAGAGAACCACCTCTTCGTCATCTACAACAAGAATTCTGCACATGAGTATTTGTTTTTCTATTCTGACAGGTTAAACGATGCGGCACAAGAACCACTATTCCCATCAACCATTGACCGATAAACGGATTCATCGTCCGCCTCCTTCCCCTGGGTGATATGAGCGGGCGGTTTTCGGCATGCCACGCGGGGAATGGTCGGTTCTGCCGGCACCCTGGTGATGACTGATTTCATTTTTTAAAATCCCGGTCGCGAAAAAATCACTGATATTCGAAAGGGTGGTTTTTGCGATCGCCTCGAGCGCTTCGCGTGTAAAAAATCCCTGGTGCGAAGTAATAAGAACGTTGGGGAACGTCATCAGCCGCGCAAGCACATCGTCGGTCAGCACCGTACTCGAATAATCCTCAAAAAAATACTCGCTCTCCTCTTCGTAGACATCCAGACCCGCGGACCCTATTTTCCTCTTTTTCAACCCATTAACAAGGTCTTGCGTGTTAATCAGCTTGCCGCGGCCGGTATTAATGATCATCACCCCGTCTTTCATCGCCGCAATCGTCTCCTTGTTGACCAGATGTGTGGTGTTTGATGTCAAGGGGCAATGGAGTGAAATAATGTCGGATTCGCTGAAGATACCCTCAATCGTCGTATAGGTGAATCCCGCCTTCAATGCATGCGCATGGTCGGGTTCAACATCGTATGCCTGCACCCGCATGCCGAACCCTTTGAGTATTTGCGCCAGGACCCGGCCGATTTTACCGGTGCCGATGATGCCCGCCGTTTTCCCGTGCAAATCGAACCCGAGCAATCCGGTGATCGAAAAATTCATCTCGCGGGTCCGATTATAGGCTTTGTGCGTTTTGCGGTTAAGAGCAAGCATCAGCGCCGTTGCATGTTCGGCAACCGCATGCGGGGAATACGCGGGAACGCGCACCACGTGAAGCTTTCCGTAAGCGCTTTTCAGGTCGGTATTGTTATAGCCTGCGCAGCGCAGGGCAATAAGACGGACGCCGTAGCGATACAGCCGTTCAATGACTTCCGCGGACAGCTCATCATTTACGAAAACGCATACGGCATCAAAACCTTCGGCCAGCCTGACCGTTTCGCGATTGAGGTGCGGATCGAAATAGGTGATTTCAATCGAGGCCGGGTCGTTGGCCTGATCGAAAAACTCCCGATCGTACGGTTTCGTGTCGAAAAAAGCGCACCGCACTATTGCCATGTGCATCTCCCTCCTTTCCCGGTGTTTTTTCTCTGTTGCCTGCTAGCGTATCGGTGATATCTCGTTTTTCACTATCTCCGGCATTCAGGCGCCTTGGCATCGGCGGCACTATTCTGAGCAAAGACTCGGTAAAGCGGGGCAGGGCTTTCATGGCGTTTCGCGGGAGACTCCCGGAAACCACCTCAATCGGAACCTCCATACCGGGAATAACGAGCCCCGGGGCCAGTTCAGCAAGGGGAATGGCCACGTAGGGACGGCGGAAAATGTCAGGGTCAGGAAGAACGAGCTCCTCAGTCGCAATGGTAACATCGTCGTACAGCAAAAGGTCGAGATCGATGGTGCGCGAAGCGTACCTATCGTCGGTTCGCAACCTGCCGAGCTTTTCCTCGATCAGGCGCAACAGGCGATATTTCAGGTAGAGCGGCGACCTGCCGGTCTCAATCGCCACGACACCGTTGAGATAGGGCGGCTGGTCCGGTCGGTTTTCCGGTTCGGTTTGGTACACGGTGGAAATGGCGGCAATGGTGACGGAATGAGACAAGAGCCGGATCGACTCCCTGAAATTTTCTTCAGGGTGAATATTTGATCCGATGCCGATAAAAGCCCGGGTCATTGAGCTATTTCCTTTGTTCCCGCCGGATCTCGACGCCTGCGCTTCGGGCATAGCGCAGGGCACCCGGTTTTTCCACCATCACCCGGGTTTCAACGACCCTGGGATCCGCAAGGCAGATCTCTGCGATTGCCGCAGCCAGCGACTCCACCAGGAAAAAACTTGAATTTTCCACCAGGGCGAGCACTTTTTTTTTCAATGTGCGATAATCAACCGAGTCCTCGATCCGGTCGCTTTTCCCGGCCTTGGCAAGGTCGGTATAGAGCGAAATCGTGATGAGCACGTCCTGTTTCAGCGTACGCTCTGATTCATTGGTGCCGATGATGCAGCGAGCGGCGAGGTCATTGATCATTATCCTGTCCATTTTCCTATCCATATAAGTGCGAGCCCCCGTCCACGAAAAGTACCTGGCCGGTAATAAAGCCGCTGCTCAGCAGGAAATTGACGGCATGGGAGACATCCTGCGGGTCGCCGTGACGTTTCAGGGGGATTCCGGCAGCGAGCTGTTCGAGGTAGGCGCGATCCTTCCCCGGTGGCGGCAGGATACCGCCGGGGGCCACCGCGTTGACGGTGATGTCCGGGGCGAACTCGACGGCCATTGCCAGCGTCAGGGCGTAAAACGTACGCTTGCTCAGGTGGTAACCGAGATGGGACGGATCGTGACCGGCGATCCGGCTGTCCAGGATATTGACAATGGCGCCCTTCCCCACGAGTTTTTTAAACTCACGGCACAGCACCAGCGGCGACCATGCGTTGACCATCATCGTATTGAGCAGGTCATCAAACGTGATATCGCTCAGCGTGCTCTTGGTGAACAGGGAGGCGTTGTTGATGAGGATATCCACGTTACCCGCGATCTCCAGTGCCCGGCCGATAAAGGCATTGACATCGCCGGCGCTCCCCAGGTCGGCGCCGATTGCCCAGGCATCCACGCCGTATTGCCGGATCTCGTCGCATACGGTCGCGGCCTCACGTGCCGAACGCCGGTAATGGACAACGACACCCGCCCCTTCAGCGGCAAGCGAGAGCGCGATCTCGCGGCCGATGCGCTTCGACGCGCCGGTGATTACCGCGGTCCTGCCGGCCAGGGCGGATGCGCGGTTCTCGATAAGCGACATCCCGTCTCCTCCGGTTGGGGGTTACCGTATCGTTCCCGTCAAGCTCTGGCGGCTGACCTGATCGGCTTTCCGGATAAGCTCCCGTGCCGCGGGTATCTTATCCCATACATTACCCATCAACACCCCCCTGACGATGTTGTCTTTCAGGTAATAGAGTATGCCGGTATCGTTTTCTTTTTCCCAGTCGGCATAAATTTCGAGCGTCGAATCGATATCGCCCACGGCTTCATAACCGAACTCAAACAGATCGGAGAAAAAATAGGGCATGTAGGTATACGATTCTGAAGCGCCTGCCATATTCCTTCCTGCCAGTCTCCCCTGGTTAAGTGCATTGTCCCAGTGCTCAATGCGCATGGACTTGCCGAGCGCCTGGTAGGGAAACCGGGCGTTATCGCCCGCGGCGTAGATTCCCGGATATGACGTTTCCAGATAGCCATTGACGATGATCCCGTTGCCGGTCTTTATACCGGCCGCCGTTGCCAGACGCTGTTCGGGTTCAACGCCGACGCCGATGACCACCAGATCAGAGAGAATCCTTTTCCCTTTTTCAGTGACGGTTATAAACCCCTCGCCGTTTTTTTCGAATGCCATTGGCGTATCCTCCGCGACAACAACCACCCCCCGCTCTTCGTAACGCCGCTGAAGCGCACTTCCGAGATCCCTTGGAAATATCCGGCTGCAGAGGTAGGGTCCCGGAAAAATCATGGTGACCTTCAATGCGTTGATGGAAAGTGCTGCGGCGATTTCCGATCCCATGAATCCGCCGCCGATGACGACCGCCGACCGTCCCTCCAGGGCACGGCTTCGGCAGTTCAGGTAATCTTCAAGGTTGCGAAAATAACACAACCCGTCCATATCACTCCCGGGAATTGACAGGTTTCGGGGAGTCGCACCGGTCGCCAGCAGTAGTTTTTTGAATCCAAAGGTCTGCCCTGTCGCGTCGGTGATTGTTGACCGTTGCGGGTCCACGACCTGAACGGTATTACCCCTCAGCACGGTAACGCCGTTCTGGTCGTAATACTCTTCTGAATGAACGAATAGCTCCTCGACCTTTTTCTTTCCGGACCAGAGTTTTTTGCTGAGAGGGGGCCGGTCATAGGGCAGGTGGGGTTCCCTTCCCACCAGCAACAGGGAACCGTTTTTGTCGATCTCCCGGATTCCCGTTATTGCCGACGCTCCGGCGAGACCGCCGCCGATAATCACATAGGTGAAATTATTCGCCGCCATCGGACCTCCTGCGGTGAAAAAAGAACAATAAAAATCATGCCTTGTCAACCGTGTCGGATGCCGCTTTTTTCCCGTCTGATGCGACGCAGGGAAAAAAACATAGGTTATACGGCCGCCGACAGAGCAGTTCTCCGGGAGAAAACGATCATCTCCCCAGCGCCTGCTCCAGGTCCATGGCATGCTCCTGTTCCATGGCCAGAATGGTGCGCAACTGCTGCGAAAGGGCGAATTCCTTGAGGTGCTCGGCCTGATCGATCCTGATCTTGTACCTGCGAATCGCGTCCTCCTCACCATCCAGGTCCTGCGTCAGCATTTCGACGTTGTCGTCGTGAGTATGGATCGGACCCACGCCGATACTTGGTTTACCTTTCAGGTAATCGATCTGGTCGGCGAGGATGATCGCGTGCTGGATCTCCTCGTTCGCATGGATTTTCAGCTCCTTGATGATATCGCCGTACGCCGCGCCTTTCATGACCGCAGCATGGTTGATATACTGGATGGCGGCGGAGAACTCGAGTTCAAGGTCTTTGTTCAGTAACTCAATGAGCATCGGGACGGTTATCTGCATGGCTCCTCCTGGAGGAAAGAGTGTTCGTTGACGGGAATACGTTGGGAAGGGCCCGGCACGCGAGAGATTCTCTCCATTACCGGACCCCTGCCGAAAATGAGATGTTCTGTGGAGTCTCTCAGAGATCCGTTTCCGCCTTCCAGACGCCGTGGATGTTACAGGATTCCACTATCGTCGCTTTCGTTCCCGTGGCCTTGAGATGGAAGCATCCCGCGGCAAACACCCCCGGCGTCAGCGTAATTCGCGAAACATACTTCCCGTCGACGTAACAGTCGATAAACTGGATGAAGTGGGCCGCATCCATCGGATGCATGGTCGCTCCGATGCGGACGATGATATCGGTACAGGAGTGTTCCGGAATCAAGCCGCATTTTTTATTGACCGTGACGGCGGGGATGTGCTTTACCGCGGCCTCCTTGCTTTTTGCGCTCGATTCTTCGAAGATCGTGTCATTCCGCCGGTATTTTTCTTTTGGTGATTTGCAGACCGGGCACCGTTCCGGCGCCTCGCCGAATTCAATGTGGCCGCAAGCACTGCACTGGTTGATGCTCATGTCGTTCCTCCCGAATCGTGGTAGGGGTGATGAACCGCCCGTGAAAAACGGGCGGTACTATAATCGCGACTGAAACGTGGCGCATTCGGCGCGATTACCGACGGCCACGATGTCCACTCCGCTGGCGCTGCATTCATACGACTGGTTGTGAATGCAGTTATCGACTTTGCAGGCGCCCACCTTGGCGAGGAATTCCGGTATCCCGCCTTTTTTACCGTTGGAATAATAGGTGTCGCACAACGGTTCCGGACCGCCGACATTGATGCCGTAGGTGCAGCATTTTCCAGAGTAGTTGTACACACATTTGCCGACGTTGCACATGCCGACCTCGGGGAGATCAGTTGACATAAGTGACTCCTTTCGAAAATGAGGAGGGGTAGATGTCTGATAGACCTCTTTCCCCGCAAAAGATATGCCATTTTAAAAACCGGGCAGTTTCTATCATCGATTATTCATAGACCACGGTTACCCTGCCGTTCCGGCTTTGCCGGCATAATGGTGAGAAAAACCTTCTCATTTTCGATAATCGTCCTTTGCCGAATGGGTCTTCTACCGCCTTTTTGTTTACCTTATTGCTTGTTGCGGCGACGGACTGCGACATGGAATGATAATTGCTAAAAATTAAGAGTTATCGATTTTCAACCTCCACCTCATCATTGAAAGGGGTTCTTATGAGCGTTACCATCACCAAAGAGGAACAGATTGCGAAAAGGGCCCATGAACTCTATGAAGCCCGCGGACGAAAAGACGGCTTTGCCCTCGAGGACTGGATCCTGGCAGAAAAAGAAATACTCGGCAAAGCGGTTTTGGAAACCGGACGTAAGGAAAAAACGGTTGCACGAAACAACTATTCCGGAAAATCCGACATCCAGCAGCAGAAAAACACAGCCAGAATAATGAACGTTGCATGATACGGTGACAAATAACCACCGGTTTTATTCGTGGTGACCTGTCAAGGGTTTCATAATAAAAATTACTGCCGGTGGGGTGCGATGTCATTTCGACGAGTGTAGCGGGGAGAAATCCGTCAGCGTTCGTTGCGAGGCTGCAGAGGTACTGGTGCCAGTCTCATGCCATAGACGTCGAATCTGACCTGAGGAGGCGGTATCGCTTTCCGGTTGCCGGTACGGTGAAAAGCTCTCTTAATAACCCCTTCATTAGCCTCCTGGAACGCTTTGCTGCCAGGTCATTATACGCCGCACCTTTAGCATTATCGGTGCCGTTTGCCGGGTTGGTGAATCCGCGAACGGCAGTGCTGAAATAAACCATCGTAACATCCGGTTCCAAAAAAGCAGGAGTCAAAAATCGTGAGGCACCAGGACGAACTTTACAAACGATCACTTGCGCTGTTTGCCGATCTGTATGAACTGACCATGGCCTATGGCTATTGGAAATCCGGTGCGGGTGCCAAGGAGTCGGTCTTTCATATGCATTTCAGGGAGAATCCGTTTAATGGCGGGTTTACCATCATGTGCGGACTGGAACATCGACAGTTACAGCGGCTTTTTCGACAATCTCCATAAAAAGGCGACCGGATTGGGGGTATACCTTCATGAAAAGGGTGTACACAACGTCTATCTGGCCGGTCTGGCTGCAGACTACTGTGTTAAATATACCGCCCTGGATGCCGTGGAACTCGGCTTTACCACGCATATACTGCTTGCGGCCTGCAGGGGAGTCGAGGCACAGGCCGGGGATGTCGAACGCGCGGTTGAAGAGATGAAAGCAGCCGGGGTAAACGTTATTGCTCCATTCACCCATTAACCGTTGGAAAGTGGGAAAACCCGATGAAGCTTCAACAAAAATCCTGTATCCCCTGCGAAAAGGGCGGAACACCGCTGACCGAAAATGCCGAGAACGACCTGCTTCGCGAGCTGTCGCAATGGGAGCTGGATAAAAGCGGCGTTCACCGGTTGACCAAGCGTTTTTACTTCGGAACGTTCATGGAGGCGGTCGGATTCGTGAACAGCGTCGCCATTCTTGCTGAAGACGAGGACCACCATCCGTCCATAAAGATTGACTATCGCACGGTGACCATCGAACTCTCGACCCATGCAGTCAAAGGGTTGTCGGAAAATGATTTTATCCTGGCATCGAAGATCGACGGCATCATCTCGACCTGACGCACCTTGATCGCGCGATCGATGAGATGGAGGAGATGTACCGGGAAATGGAGGAGCGGATACGCGAGCATTTCCCAACCATGCTTTCCCCTGCCGGGTCGGCTCCTGAAGCGGAACCGGAGGAGAAATAAAAGGCCGTTGGTATAGTATTTGCGGAAATTCAGAGTCGTTCTCTGCCCAAAAGCCGGGTTCACCGGCAGATACAACAAATCAGCGACAAGGGGTTGTTCGATGAGGAGGCATCCTCTGCTTTTTACGGGATTTGTCACGTTCCTCCTTATTCTTCCGGGTTCCTCCTCTTCGAAGCAGAATAACGTCACCGATCGTCTCCTAATCGATACTTTTGACCTGTGCCTCGACGCCAAAACCAGGCTTCCATGCGGTTGGGACGCCACCAAACCGGACGTAAGCATGTATTCGCTCGAGCAGGAAAAAGGAAATTATTTTGTCAAAATCCGCAGCCGGCATGGATATACGGCAATAGGGAAAAGGGTTTATTCCCGCGGGGCCGGTATGCGTTTTCTGCTCTGGCGATGGAGAGCCCATGTCCTTCCTGAGGGAGCCAGGGAAAATGATAAAAAAAAGGCTGATAGCGGCGCCGGGGTGTATGTTATTTTTCGCGGCCATTTCTGGATGAACAACATTGTCAAATATGTGTGGAGCACGACGCTGCCGCCAGGTACCGTCACCCAGAGTCCCTACTCCTCCAGAACGAAAATTATCGTCGTCAGGAGCGGAGCTGAAAAACTCGGATCGTGGATAGCCGAAAAGGTCAACGTGCACGACGATTATCGAAGGCTGTACTCGGCCGAGCCTCCGGAAATTGTCGCGATCGGGATCATGTCCGACGCCGACAACACCAGGTCGTATGCGGAGGCGGATTATGACGGCTTTTTTTTGGAAAACTAAGCCAACAATCTTTAAATGAGGTAATCGAGCAAACCTCCCCTGTACGGCAAAGAAAGGAAACCGCATGGAGAAAACCAGAAAAATCCGCAAGGTGATCAGGAGCAGGCCCACCATCGAAGGTGCGGGGGTACACCTGAAACGCGCGTTCGGTTTCAGCGAAGCACCCCTGTTCGATCCGTTCCTGCTTCTGGATGATTTCCGTTCAAACGACCCGAAGCTTTACAGCAAAGGATTTCCATGGCACCCTCATCGCGGAATAGAAACGGTCACCTACGTGCTCGAAGGAAGCGTTGAACATTGAGACAGCATGGGAAACAGCGGGGTGATCGGCCCCGGCGACCTTCAATGGATGACCGCCGGTAGCGGTATTATCCATCAGGAGATGCCCAAGGGAAATACCATGGATGCCATGGGGGGGTTTCAGCTTTGGGTAAACCTTCCCGCCGTGCAAAAAATGACTGCGCCACGGTATCGTGAAGTAAAAGCCGGTGATATACCGGTACTGCTTGATGGCGTGGGTGCCACCATCAAAGTCATTTGCGGCGAAATCGATGGAACTCGCGGGCCGGTGTCCGATCTCTCCGCCGACCTGGAATATCTTGATGTAAGGGTGCCGCCCCATGCGACATTCGCCTATGGGGTTGAACCCCAGCATACGGTAATCGCGTATGTCATTGAAGGGCGGGGAAATTTTGGCAATGAACAAAATCCGTATGAATATGCGATGGAGGGATCAAATTATTTCGACTATAAGCGGGACGTTCTTATATCCGTCGAGTCGCTGGTTCTCTTTGCCGAGGGTGAAAAAATCGTGGTCACCACGGAACTCGAACCGGTCCGGTTCCTCCTTATGGCAGGAAAACCGTTGGGAGAGCCGGTCGCCTGGTACGGACCGATCGTCATGAATACGCGGCTCGAGCTTCAAACCGCGTTTGAGGAGCTCGATGCAGGCGCGTTCATTAAAAATGCTTGAAACGGTCGCGTGGTGCGGTGAAGGGAACGGGATCTTTTTATCCGGGAAGAATATTCATTGCGCTATGTTTATACGCAGCTTCCCGGAAAAAAGATCGCTGATGTTATTCCGCGTCCTTGGGTTGCTGTTGGTCATGGTTACAGCGGTGACGGCCGGGGATTTTGCAGCGTCACGACTGAAATGAAGCCCGGCGCCCGGGGGGTGGGGATGGCCATCCGGTCGGCTCCCGATGCGCGGGTTTGGCCCGCTCAAAAAATCAACGCGTGCCCGGGTTTTTACCGCCGAACACCTCGCGAATGAACGCTTTCATGTGTTCCCGCGAACGACGGTCCGCGGTTGGGCTATAGGCAAGCCCCTTGCTGTTGTCGCTGCCGTTGGCCGGATTGGTGAACCCGTGCACCGCATTGCCGATATAGACCATCTGCCAGTCAGCGCCGGCCTTTCGCATGGATTCCTGAAACCGGGCAAGGGAATCCGCGGGGACATAAGGATCGTCGGCGCCGTGCAGGACGAGTATTTTTGCTTTTATTCGCGTGAGGTCTTCTGGTTTTGGCGAAACGATTCCTGCATGAAAGGCAACGACCCCATCGACCTTTTCGCCGCTATAGGCAAGTTCCAGCACCGCGGTGCCGCCGAAGCAGAATCCCATTCCAACGGTCCTTTCCGCATCGACATCCTTCTGTTTGACAAGCGTTTGAAATCCGGCAACGACCCGCTCTCGCATGCGGGGGGTTCCCC
>JAFGOU010000431.1 GCA_016926315.1 Chitinispirillaceae bacterium | reverse complement strand
CCGTCATGCCGGATGAACTGCCGCAGATGCGCGACCATACCTCCACCTTAGCGTAAGGAGCTGTTGAATGAAATCCTCCCGCATACTTGTCATTATCGGCCTGTTTTTTATCGCCATCGCGACGGTCGCCTTCGGCCGTTCCATCCTTGAGCGCAAAGTGCATTATATCAACGCAGTCACCGGAAAAAGCGGCATGGCCAAATACTGGGTGGTGTATCTCGGCAACCACGATGTCACGCTTACCCGCAAATATCCGGGCGAGGAGCCGCAGAAGGTCAGCGGCAGCATGAATTTATCGCTCCTTTCAAGCGGATATATCGAAGGCAACGGCTACTCGGCCAAGGGCAAACTCGAATGCCTGCCGACCATGAAAATTAAAAACGAAAATGGCGAAAAGCAGATCACCATCGACAGCATCGACTGCATTTACGACAACGGAAGGAAAATCCGTTCCACGTCGGGCGAGATCGGCGACCTCATCATCGATTGCGAGGGCCTCCAGATCGTTGCGAACCGTTTTCTCATGCGGGAATACAAGATGACCGATTACTACGGCGAGCAGATACTCAAGGAGGGGTCCGAGGAAATCAGGGTCTCGGCAATCGCCTTTACCAAAGAGGGTCTGGCGCGCGTTCCAAAATGACGAAAGCCGCCCCGCTTCCACCTGATTACCGGTTTAAAACGCCCTGTCCGCCTCCCGGACGGGGCGATCTTTTTTATCCCCTTCATTTGTTTTCATGTTACAATGTATTCACGGCCGTTTTCGTGCGCATGACCACTTTATCAAGGGACAGGCATCCATGCATATTCAATTCTGCGGCGCGGCACAGACCGTAACCGGTTCTCAGATACTCATCTCCGTCAATGGAAAGAAGATCCTGGTCGAGTGCGGGCTGTTTCAGGGCAAACGCCAGGAGTCATACCAGCGCAACAAGGAGTTCCTGTTCGACCCTTCCGGCCTCGATGCCGTGCTCCTGACGCACTCCCATATCGACCACAGCGGCAATATCCCCAATCTTGTCAAAAACGGATATAAAGGTTCGATCTACGCCACTCCGGCGACCGCCGACCTGTGCAAGATCATGCTGCGCGACTCGGCCTATCTGCAGCTCAAGGACATCGAGTTCATCATGAGACGGCGCAACAACGGCAAGCACCCGGCCGTGGAACCGCTTTACTCCATCGCAGACGTGGAAGAGGCCATTGAAGCTTTCGTGCCTATCGACTACGACAAACCGCTGCCCGTTGCGCCGGGAGTGGAAGCGATGTTCCGCGATGCCGGGCACATCCTCGGGTCGGCCGGCATCCATCTCGAAATCAAGGAAAACGGCCGTTCCTGGCGGATCGGCTTCTCCGGCGACATCGGCCGGCCGAATATGCCCCTCACCCGCGACCCGAACGTGCTGCGAGACCTTGACATGCTGGTCATGGAGACGACCTACGGCAACCGGCAGCACGGCGATTACGGCGACGTAGAAGAGGACCTTTGCAAGATCATCCGCGACACCGCGGCCGGGGGCGGAAAGGTGATCATCCCTTCGTTCGCCGTGGGAAGAACGCAAACGCTTGTGTACGTTCTCCACAAGCTGTTCAATGAAAACCGTCTCCCTGACATGCCCCTTTTTGTCGACAGCCCGCTCGCCTGCAAGGCGACCGACATTTTTAAAAAATACCCGCAGTATCTCGACCGGCAAGCGAAGCGCGTCTTTATCGCGAACGACGAGGAGCCGTTCGAGTTCGCCCGGCTGACCTATGTTCACACGGTTGAAGAATCAAAAAAAATCAACGATCTCAGGTTCCCCTGCGTCATCATCTCCGGGTCAGGAATGGCCGAAGGCGGCCGCATTCTGCACCACCTGCGCAATAATGTCGAAAACCCGAAAAACCTCGTGCTTTTCGTGGGGTATGCGGCAAAGGAGACGCTCGCGAGGAAAATGATGGACGGCGTCAACCCGGTTCGCATCTTCGGCGAAGAGCACAAGATCCGCTGCAAAATACGGGTCATGGACGCGTTCAGCGCGCACGCCGACCGCCGCAGCCTGTTTGACTATGTGGATCTCAATACGCCCCAGCGCCTCAGGCACATTTTCCTTGTTCACGGCGAGGCGGAACAGGCGCTTCCCCTGCGTGACGGCCTGCGGAGCAAGGGCTACGAAAACGTGCACTTCCCTGCGCAGGGCGAAATGTATACATTTAACAAGGACCATCCGTGACCTCCCGGACGGTCCCGGTGGTATGCGCCGTTATTGAACGGAATGGTCTCATCCTCGCCTGCCGGCGTGCGGCCGGCCGGACCAATGCCGGTTTCTGGGAATTTCCTGGCGGTAAAGTCAAAAACGGCGAAACGCCTCAGGAGGCGCTCGCGCGGGAGATCCGGGAAGAACTCGGCATCGGGATCGGCGTGGAAACACCGCTCTCACCGGTAGTGCATCCCTATCCCTGGATAACCATTGAACTGATTCCCTTCATCTGCTCCCTTGAAAACGGCGAACCGCATCCCCGCGAGCACGCCGAACTGAGATGGATAGACCGCAAAGAAGCACAGACCCTCGCGTGGGCAGCGGCGGATGTGGCAGTGGCAAAAGGGTATATCGGACTTAACCGTTGATCCCGTTATCTCCCTGATCGAATCACATCCCCACTCCCTTTCACCTGCCGGCTTCGTATATTTCCTATATGATAGGCATTTCCAAACTTTACTGCGGTACGGTTGAACCATCCGACGTCATCAGGTACGGAAGGAAGGCAGCTGAACTGCCGTCGCACCTGCTCCAGTTCTCGGCCGACAAAAAACCGGTGGTGGTCTGGAACACCTCCCGGCGTTGCAACCTGCACTGCGTCCATTGCTATTCCGAATCGCGTGACCTTGCCTATGACGGTGAAATGGACACCGCAGAAGCGGTACGGTTTATCGACGGTCTGGCCGATTTCGGCGTGCCGGTGCTCCTGTTTTCCGGCGGTGAACCGCTCATGCGGCCCGACCTGTTCGAGCTGGTGGCCCATGCGCGCGGCAAAGGCATCAGGGCGGTCATTTCGACCAACGGTACCCTGATCACCCCTAAGGCCGCTTTAAAGCTCAGGGACACGGGCCTCTCGTATGTGGGGGTCAGCATCGACGGCCTGGCCGCGCGGCACGACCGGTTCCGCGGCGTGAGCGGCGCGTTCGATGCGGCGATATCGGGCATACGCGCGTGCCGTGACGCGGGTGTCAAGGTCGGGCTCCGGTGTACCATCACGAAAGACAACGCCGGCGACGTTCCCGGCATCTTTCGCCTGCTCGAGGAGGAGCGGATCCCCCGCATCTGCTTTTACCACCTGGTGTATGCGGGACGTGGAGCGGCCCTCAAGGCGCATGACCTCGATCACACGTCCACGCGCGCAATCGTTGACCGCATCATCGACGCGACCGAGGACCTGCATTGCCGCGCGCCCGGGACCGAAGTTCTCACGGTTGACAACCATTGCGACGGCGTATATCTTTACCTGCGCATGGTGCGCGAGGGTTCGCCGCGCGCCGGTGCCGTTCTCGACCTCCTGCGCATGAACGGCGGTAACAGCTCGGGCGTGGGCATTGGTTGCGTATCCTGGGACGGCACGGTGTATCCCGACCAGTTCTGGCGCCATCAGGTGTTGGGTTCGGTCAGGGAGCGGCCCTTTGGCGACCTCTGGACCGACCCCCGACACCCGCTCCTCGCCGGGCTGCGCGACCGCCATGGCTTGTTGCAGGGGCGGTGCGGCCGGTGCGCATGGAAAACAATCTGCAACGGCAATTTCCGCGCGCGCGCCGAGGCGGTCCATGGCGATATCTGGGCTGAGGACCCGGCGTGCTACCTGACCGACGAAGAGATTGAACGCATTCCCGTATAAGGAGCAATCAATGGGATTTCCCTCCCTCCGCCCGCGCCGCCTGCGATCAAACCCGATTCTCCGCTCCCTGGTGCAGGAGACCCGGCTGTCACCTCATAATTTTATCATGCCGCTTTTTATCCGTCCGGGCAGCGGGGTGCGGGAACCGGTCGCCTCAATGCCCGGTATTTTCCGCTACTCCGTTGATCGTGCGGTCGAGGAGTGCCTCCGGGTACGCGACCTCGGCATTCCGGCCGTTCTGCTGTTCGGCGTTCCAGACCGCAAAGACGATACCGGCGCCATCGCGGCCGAGGATAACGGGATCGTCCAGCAGGCGGTCAGGGCGATCAAAACAAAGGCCGAAGGACTCATGGTCATCACTGATGTGTGCCTCTGCGCGTACACGACGCACGGCCACTGCGGCATGCTGGACAACGGAAAGATCGATAACGACCGTACCCTTGCCGTCCTTGCCCGTCAGGCCGTGTCGCATGCGCGCGCCGGGTGCGACATGGTGGCGCCGAGCGACATGATGGACGGCCGCGTGGGCGCGATCCGTCAGGCGCTGGATGCGGACGGGTACCCTGACCTGCCCCTCATGTCGTATGCGGCAAAATACGCCTCGGCCTTTTACGGCCCGTTCCGTGAGGCGGCCGACTGCGCCCCCCGCTCCGGCGACCGGAAGAGTTACCAGATGGACCCGGCGAACGCCGACGAGGCGCT
>JAFGOU010000430.1 GCA_016926315.1 Chitinispirillaceae bacterium | reverse complement strand
TGAGTTTGATGACCCTGTCGACGAACAGAAACGGCGGGCGGTGCGGCAGAATGGCGAGTATATCCTTCAGGTCGAAGGAATCCCGCGCCGTCATCGGTGTTCCCCCTTTGTCAGAGGGGCGGATTCGCGTATCGCCGGTGTACCTGATGCGGCGGAGGTCGTCCTTCGCCGGTGTTGCATATCCTTGGGTTGCGCCTGCAGCAGAGACCAGACGGTACCTTTATCAAGTTGCCGCAGGGTTTCAGTCATAAGTTTCCTTATCCGCTCCGCAAAATCGCCCGGCCGTTCGTCATTGCATCCATACTGCGGCGCAAGCGCGCGGAAGATGACGGAGAATCGTCTTCCGGGAAAATAGCTTCCCTTGATTTTCGCCATGAAGGGGGAATCGGTATGGACGACAATGGGAACCACGGGTGTGTCGGTCTCGATCGACAAACGGAAGGCAAGGTCCTTGAAGACGTTGGGGCGTGCGCCCGCCGAACGCGTCCCTTCGGGAAAAATGAGGAGCCGCTTACCTTGTGCAAGAAGCGCCTTGCACTCCCGTAACGCATCCGCGAGCGAATCGATGGAGGAGGAATCCACGCTGATGAAGTCGAGATAGCGCACCAGCGAGCGGTAAAAGGGAAGGCGGGCATACGAAGACTTGATAATGACGCCGGTATCGGGCAGGAGCGGTATGAGGAACGGTCCGTCGATGCGGCTGCGGTGGTTGGCGATAAAAATGGCCGGCATCGACGGGGTGATCCGGTTAAACCCGCTCTGTTCGATGATGGTATACACCCCAAGCGCAGGCAGGTAGACACGGGTGAGAAACCAACAGTACCGGCGGTAGACCGTGCAGGCGATACGGTATTGCAATGGACGGTTCCAGAAAAAGAGGAACATGAACGGCGGAAACAGCAGCGCGAACGACAAATTTGACAGAAGGTAAAAAGCATACCCCAGCGCAGTGGCGACATCCGACCGAAATTTCAACATGCTGCCCGGATTATCTTTTCTCACGATAGCCGCTTCCTCGATTGCTTCGGTGTTTAAAAGGGTGATGGATTGTCGCGCAGCAAAGGCAGATCCGCGTCCTTTGCGGAGAGGATCGGTTGTGCCGTCGGCCATACAACGTTGAGCCGGGGATCGTTCCAGATGATCCCGCTGTCGTGGCGGGGGGCGTAATAGGCATCGACCTTGTACTCGACGTGGGTGAAGGGTTCAAGCGTCAGGAATCCATGGGCGAAACCGGCCGGAATGAACAGCATGGTACCGTTCTCCGCATTCAACTCGAATCCGAGCCATTTACCGAACGTCGCCGAGGTTGTCCGCAGGTCAACGGCAACGTCGAAAATACCGCCCTGTGTTACCCGTATCAGTTTTGCCTGTGCGAAAGGCGGTTTCTGGAAATGGAGCCCGCGCAGTACGCCGGTCCCGTTTGAACATGAGTGGTTGTCTTGTACGAAACGGCTGGTAATGCCGGCTTTTTGAAATTGTTCATGAGAGTACCATTCCAGAAAAAAGCCGCGGGAATCGCGATGAACAAGAGGCTGTATTTTAATAAGTCCGTCGATATCGGTGGGGATGAATTCCATGTGGATTATCCTCCGGGGGCCGCATTGCGTGCAAGGTTGACAAGGTACTCTCCGTACCGGTTTTTTTGCAGAGGCTGTGCTAGTGAGAGCAGTTGCTCCGCGGTGATATATCCGCGGCGCAGGGCGATCTCCTCGGGGCTTGAGACGATCACGCCCTGGCGTGATTGAATGGTTTCAACGAATTCGGCGGCCTGCAGCATCGATTCGTGAGTACCGGTATCGAGCCAGGCGATACCGCGTCCCAGGGTTACCACGTGCAGTTCGCCCTGTTCCATGTAGCATCTGTTAAGGTCGGTGATTTCGAGTTCCCCGCGCGCCGAGGGGCGCAACGTTTCGGCGAAACCGCTCACGCGCGCGTCGTAAAAATAGAGCCCGGTTACCGCCAGATTCGATTTAGGGCGCTGCGGTTTTTCTTCGAGCGACCGTGCCACGCCCGACGTGTCGATTTCGACGACACCATAACGGTGGGGATCGGTGACCTGGTAGGCGAAGACCGTCGCGCCTTTCCGCCGGACGGCGGCACTATTTAAATGTTCGACAAGCCCATGCCCCCAGAAAATATTGTCCCCAAGAATCAGCGCAACGGGATCGTCCCCGATAAAATCTTTGCCGATAATGAAGGCTTGAGCGAGCCCCTCCGGTCTCGGTTGAACTGCGTAGGAGAATACAAGGCCCCATTGTGAGCCGTTGCCCAGAAGTCGTTGAAAAGCGGCCATATCCTCCGGCGTGGTGATGATCAGTATTTCCCGTATATCGGCAAGCATCAATATCGAAAGAGGGTAGTAAATCATCGGCTTATCGTAGATCGGCATCAGTTGTTTGCTGGCAGCAATCGTCACCGGATAGAGCCTAGTGCCGGAACCTCCGGCAAGAATGATTCCTTTTCTCATCGCATCCCTCTATTGGCAGAAACAGGTTTTTAATATACTTTATTACGCAAGGGGAGTCAGGTGTCATAAAGGCAGCCCGCGGAATTTCAGGGATTTAGCCTGCAAAACAGGTGTGGTGCGGCCTGCTCATTCCTTTAAACGAATGGGGGTATGTTGTCAACCGGAC
>JAFGOU010000429.1 GCA_016926315.1 Chitinispirillaceae bacterium | reverse complement strand
GTCAAAGGCAGGGACGTGTCGTAAGGCGCCGCGCCGGCAGAAGAAAACGATACGGAAAGGCGGAGATCGGAAGGCAGGGGAAGGTTGGCCGGAAAAACGGCAAAGAAAGACAGCGAATCCGCTTCGGTAATCACGGAGGCCGGATACAACAGCAGTTCTTCGGAAAGCCCGTTCAGCAGAGTTGATTTTGTAAATTCCATAAGACGTTCGGAAAAGCCGAAGACGCCGGCTTCATCGGGGGCAACGGCAAGAGGCCAGAAATCGAAACGCCACAGGCCGGTTGCTGCAAAGGCGATGAAATTGCGGCGGTTATAGCGACCGGTAAAGAGAACGTCAATCGTATCAAAACCGGGTTTTCCGGAGCGCATGAGCGCTGCGGAGATGTGCCTTTCCGAGGCGCGAACGGGAAGCCCTTTGCAGAAAAAACAGCGTGAGGGCGGCGGCAGTGTGTTCAAGTCAAGATCGTCAAACGGGCTGCTTGAAAGACCTGAAGCGGGGCGTATCAACGGGGCTGCGCCGGTGAAAGGGATATCCGACAACGTGCCGCCGCAGGGAATGCACCCCATGAAAAGGGCGGCGCCGCCGGGTTTCAGACGGTTCAGCGCGGTCCGCGCCGCGTCATTCCATTCGGAGACGACCAGAAGGTCGAGCGGTTGTTTACCGCGGTTGACCGACTCGATAAAATAAGGCTGTTGCTGAAGAGCCAGCCGTATAAAACGGCGGTCAAGAGAAGGTCCGGAACCGCAGAACGCATAAGTAAAACGGTCGGGAAGTGACGTGTGCAGTGCATAGCGGGAACAGAAAAGAGTGTCGGCGGATGTGCGGACATCGAACCGGTAGCAGTGCCGTCCCGCCGGAGAGCCTTGAATTTTAAATGCTGCTTCCCGTTTGTAAAATCCTTCCGGCACCTTGATTTCCTGGTGCGAAATTATGCGGTTGTCTCTGGCGGCGCGGACCGTGATGGTGCCGGGTTTTCCGGAAAATCCCTCTATCTCGACAACTGCCATCGGAAGCGAATCGACAGGAGAAACCGGAGGAAAATGGTGCAGGCGCGCCTGTAAAAAGGGACAATGCCGGGGGTGGGCGCGGAAAGGGACGTACAGGACGTTTTTATCGGAGTAATTTTCGGCCGGCAGAGCGGCGTTGGACAGGTTGCCGTCTGAAACGATGAGTATCGTTGCCGCGTTACGCAGGATTCTGTCGTCGAGGGATACCGGGAGAAAACTTCTGCGGTCGGAAAAAAAAGAGGGTATCTGTTTATCGCGCAGCCTGAGCGAATCGCCGAAAGCGTAGAAAACAAACCTCTGTTTTTCGGCCGCATGGCCGGCGTTCCATTGTTCGAGGGCCGCCGTGACTTTAAGGAAGGAGGTGTCGTGCGCGAACAGACGCATGCTTTTTGAGACATCGACGAGCACCGGGACGGGCCGCAGGGGGGATGGAAGTTTTTCGAAGACCAGTGCCGGTTCCGTAAAGGCGGTCGTGATGAGCGCCAAAAGAAAAAACCTGAGTGCAAGAAGCGCGATGCGGACGGCGAGGGGGAACGGCGACCTGAACGCGATCCGGTATGCTGAAATGAAAAAAAGAGCCGCGAAGGCAATGACGACGAACGCCATGTGTTACGGTGCCCTGCGTGTGATGACCGTGTCATTTTTCCAGTACCGGTCGTTCCGCTCCGGATAATCAGTCGTAAAGTGCAGACCGCGGCTTTCTTTGCGTTTAATGGCGGAAACGACGATCAGCTTCGCGGTCGTTACAAGGTTGCGGAGTTCCAGCAGCGGGACGGAAATCCTTGTCCGTTTATAAAAATCTTCGATTTCTTTTTCAAGCAGGGTTATTCTGCGCAGGGCCCTTTCAAGGCGCACATCGGAACGCACTATTCCCACATAGTCCCACATGACGGTCTGGATTTCCGTTTTGTTGTGAGAGAGCAGTATCCACTCTTCGTTGCCGATAGTTCCCCGATCGTCCCAGTCGGGGACGATACTGTCGGGCATAAGGGGTCGGCGCACGCGGAGGGCTCCCGCATCAAAAGCGGCTCGGCGGGAGAAAACGAGGGCTTCAAGAAGAGAGTTCGATGCGAGCCGGTTGGCGCCGTGGACGCCGGTGCAGGACACTTCGCCGCAGGCATAGAGGCCGGCGATGTCGGTCCTGCCGAGCAGATCGACACGAATCCCGCCGCACAGGTAATGGGCGGCTGGAACAACGGGGATCAGTTCACGGGTTATATCGACGCCGCACGCCAGGCATTTTTTGAAAATATTCGGGAAATGTTTCCTTGTTTCTGCCGGCGGAGCTTTCCTGATATCAAGATAGACGCAGGGCGATCCTGAAAGTTTTATTTCGCTGTCGATCGCCCGCGCGACGATATCCCTCGGCGCAAGAGAGCCCATCCGGTGGTATCGGTGCATGAACTTCTTTCCTGACGCGTCGCGCAGCTCGGCACCGTACCCGCGCAGTGCCTCCGAAATAAGAAATGAATGCGCGTGATCGTGATAAAGGGTCGTCGGATGGAACTGAATAAATTCCATGTTGGCGATGGCGGCGCCGGCCCTGTATGCTATGGCATATCCGTCGCCGGTGGCGATGGCAGGGTTGGTGGTGTGAAGATAGACGGCGCCGGCACCGCCCGAGGCGAGGCAGGTGATTCTCGCTTTCACGGGAACAATGGAGTTTGAAACAGTATCCAGAACATAGGCGCCGTAGCACTGCGGCCCCCGTGAGGAAACGCGGTCTTCGCCGGTGCGCCGCAGATGATGTCCGGTGATCAAATCTATGGCCATGTGGTGTTCAAAAAGGCGGATTCTCCCGTCCGCCTTCACTATCTGCAGCAGTTTTTCCTCAACTGCCTTGCCGGTAAGATCATGCGCATGCACGATACGGTTCCGTGAATGACCGCCCTCCTTGCCAAGATGGAGTTTGTACGGGTTAACTGCACGGGAAGAACGTGAAAAGCCGACGCCCCAGTCGATAAGCTCCTTTATCCGTTCGGGCCCTTCGTTGACGATTGCGGAGACCGCGGTTTCATTGCAGAGTCCGCATCCGGCGTTAAGCGTGTCTTTTATGTGTTTGTCAAAGCCGTCATCCGGATCAAGAACGCAGGCGATTCCGCCCTGGGCGTAGTTGGTGTTTGATTCGCTTTCTTCTTTTTTGGTAATTACTGATACGGTGCCGAACCTGGAGGCATGAATGGCGAAACACAGACCGGCTATGCCGCTGCCGATGACGAGAAAATCACATGAATACCTTGTCGCCGTCGTTTTCATCGTGGAACTCAAGGGCCTTTAATATACATCAATAAAACCGAACGCGAGCATTTTGCGCAGAGACGGCGACTCGCGGTTTTAAATACAAAGTTGATTGACAACTACCGTTGCCAATAATCATTTTCCTAAATCCATTAATAAATGCAAATTAAACAATCAAACGTAAAGGAGAGAACGTATGGCCAGAATCAGTAAGAGTGAGCTGATCAGATTGCAGAAGAAGATGAAGACTGATCAGGCGATCGGCAAAAAGTTCCACATTACGAGACAGGCGATCCATCAGCTGAGAAAAAAGTACGGGATCGAATCTCGTTACGCAAAAAACCCGCAGCGCAACGCCTCGGTCGTGGCGCTTTACAGAAAAGGAAATACCGGAACCGCGATAGCGAAAAAGACGGGCCTTTCCGTTTCGCAGACCTACAGGATTATCAATACTACCGGAAAGAAAAAAGGCAAGAAAAGGTAATCCCCCGGTTTTTCGGTTAACGTACATGGTCAAGCCTGCATAAATGCAGGCTTTTTTTGTCGTAAACAATTATTTTCCGGATGTCTGCGCGCGGACCGCTGTGAACCCGGTGAAAAACAAAAAGGCTGCAGCCCATGACCTTTCTTGATTTTGTAGGCTTTTTTTTCGGATCCAAACAGGACCGCGATCTCCGCAAACTCAGGCCGGTTCTTGACAGAGTCAACTGTTTCCGCAAGGCCGTTTCCGCACTCGGAGACGAGGGGCTTAAAGCAAAGACCGCTGAATTCAGGGAAAAAATCGCGGGCGGCGCCGGGCTGAACGACCTGCTTCCGGAAGCGTTCTCGGTGTTCCGCGAAGCCACCTTCAGGGTCCTCGGCGAGCGGCGCATGGTCATTGATCCGTTTACGGCTAAAGAAATCCCTTTTATGGCGCATTTTGACGTCCAGGTCATCGGTGCCATAGTTCTTCATCAGGGGAAGATAGCCGAAATGCGCACCGGCGAGGGGAAAACACAGGTCGCGGCTATGGCAGCGTACCTCAACGCGCTTGAAGGCAAAGGCGTCCATATCATCACGGTGAATGATTACCTTGCCCGCCGTGACAGCGAATGGATGGGGAAGATATTCTCTTTCCTCGGCCTGACGGTAGGGTGCCTCGACCTCACCGAACCGCACAGCCCGCAGCGCCGGGCGGTTTACGCCTGCGATATTGTTTTCGGCACCAATAACGAATTCGGTTTCGATTACCTCCGCGACAATATGTCCACGTCGCCCGACCAGTGCGTTCAGCGTGAACTCAACTATGCGATCATAGACGAGGTCGACAACATTCTTGTCGACGAAGCGCGCACGCCTCTCATCATATCCGGTCAGGTGACCCGTTCGAATCGTGAGTATGATGAACTGAAGCCGCGCGTGGTCAAAGTGGTTAACGCCCAGAACCAGCTGGTACAGAAGGTCATCGGCGAGGCGGAAGTACTTTTACCGCAGGCCGGAAAAGAGTACCAGTGCGGCCTTAAAATGCTCATCGTTCAGAAAGGCGCGCCGAAAAACAAGCGTCTCGCCAAGCTGATCAAGGAGCCGGGCGTCGCGAAATACATGAAAACGGTCGAGACCGACTATCTCCGCGACAAGAAGCTGCATGAGATAGAGGAGGAGCTCTTTTTTACCATTGACGAATCAGGCCACAGCGCCGAACTGACCGAAAAGGGAAGGGCTCTTATCGGCGGCGACAATCCTGATTTTTTTGTTGTCCCCGATCTTGCCGAAATGATCGGCGCTATCGACAAGGACGAGTCTCTTTCGCCCGAGGCGAAGATTGAGAAGCGAGAGCAGGTGCACCGCAGCTACGCGGAACGGTCGGAACGTATACACTGCGTTAGCCAGCTTCTGGTCGCGTACTCCCTCAAGGAACGTGACGTGGACTACGTGGTTCAGGACGGACAGATTCTCATCGTCGACGAATTTACCGGACGCATACTTCACGGACGCCGCTGGTCCGAAGGCCTGCATCAGGCGGTCGAGGCTAAAGAAGGCGTTACGGTGGCCGGGGAAAACCAGACGCTGGCCACCATCACGTTCCAGAATTTCTTCAAGATGTACAGAAAAATGGCAGGCATGACCGGAACGGCGGCCACCGAAGCGGCAGAGTTCCATGAAATTTACAAGCTTGACGTCGTGACGATCCCCACGAATCGTCCCATGGTCCGCAGGGACCATCACGACGAAATCTACCGGACGTTCCGGGAGAAATACAACGCCGTCGTCGAGGCGATAAAGAAGAGGAATGAAAAGGGTCAGCCGGTGCTCGTCGGGACCACCTCGATAGAAAAATCCGAACTGCTGAGCAAATTGCTTCAGCGCGCCGGGGTCGAGCATGAGGTCCTGAATGCAAAGCAGCACGCGAAGGAGGCGACCATTATCGCGCAGGCAGGCCGTCCGGGGGCCGTGACCATTGCGACCAATATGGCGGGACGCGGCACCGATATCGTGCTCGGCGGAAATTTTGAAATCATGGCGAACGCGGAGCTTTTCAAAGAGGGCATCGAGCCGGGAGATCTGACCTCTGAAGAAAAACGTAAAAAATATGCCCGGCTTTATCAGAAGACGCTGGATGGCCAGAAGAAAGTGCTCGAGGCTGGCGGACTGCATATCATAGGCACTGAGCGGCACGAATCGCGTCGCATCGACAATCAGCTGCGCGGACGTGCGGGACGGCAGGGCGACCCGGGATCTTCGAATTTCTATCTTTCCCTTGACGACGACCTCATGCGTATTTTCGGTTCTGAACGTATCGCCACCATCATGAGCAAACTGGGGGCCGAAGAAGGAGAGGTGATTTCGCACCCGATCGTTTCACGCGCGATAGCCAACGCGCAGAAACGTGTCGAGGGGCGCAACTTCGAGATCCGCAAGCATCTCAAGGAATATGACGACGTCATGAACCTCCAGCGAACCGAAATTTACGGCCTGCGCCAGAGGATCCTGCGGGGAGAGGACCTTAAGGAGGAGATCATTGACCAGATTGCCGCACGTCTGGAGGAGATCGTTCTCAAGTACACAGGGGCGGACAAGTACTCTGAAAACTGGAACATGACCGGTCTCTGGTCTGAACTGCAGGCCACCTTCGGCGTTTCGTACCGTTTTTCACCGAAGGAGATGCCGGGTGAAACGAAGGAGACGCTGTATGACGGTGCGGCAAAACTCATACGGGAGCGTTACGAGGAGAAGGAACGGCGATTCGGCGCTCCGATGATGCGTCAGTTTGAGCGGGCAGTTTTCCTTATGGTGATAGACAACCTGTGGAAAGACCATCTTTACGAGATGGACCACCTCAAGGGGGGCGTTCAGTACCGTGCGTTCGGCCAGAAGAACCCGCTGTACGAATACCAGCGTGAAGGGCTCAAGATGTTCGGCGAGCTGAGGCAGGCCATTGCACGGGAGGTCGCCGGATATCTGTTCCGCATGGAACGGGTGGAACCGGAACGCCGCGCCATGCCGGCCCCTGTCGCCGAGGAGATTCACGGCACGTTTGATATTTTTTCGTCGGGTTCGGTAGCACGCGAAATGCCGCCTGCGCGCAGGCAGGAGCAGGTCACCAACCGCGCGGCTTCAGGACAGCACACCATAATAAAAGCCGGTCCGCAGGTAGGAAGAAACGACCCCTGTCCGTGCGGCAGCGGGAAAAAATACAAAAAGTGTCATGGGGCATGATTCCATGCGCGGATTATTCGTTGTGTTTGACGGCATCGACGGGTGCGGAAAGAGCACGCAGCTCGCCCTTGCTGCGGAACGGATGAAAAAAAAACGGCGTTCCGTAATGGTCACACGCGAGCCGGGCGGCACTGCCATCTCCGAAAAGATACGTTCCCTCGTTCTTTCGTCCGGCCACGGCGAGATGGTTGATGAATGCGAACTTCTGCTGTATGCAGCGGCGCGTGCGCAGCATGTTCGCGAGAAGATCGTCCCCGCCCTGGAACGCGGCGCCATCGTGCTGTGCGACCGCTTCGACGTCTCGACATACGCCTACCAGGGGTTCGGCAGAAAAGTGCCGCTGTCACTTATTGAAAAGGTCAACGGCATCGCGGCGGCAGGTGTCAGACCGGATATAACTTTTATTTTCGACATCAGCGTCGAGACGGCCTTTGCCCGTCTTTCCGCAATGGATAAATCCCGCGATCGTCTTGAATCCGGCGGCAGGGATTTTTTTGCCCGGGTGGCCGCCGGTTTCCGTTCGATGGCTCTCCAGCATCCGGAAAAGATAACGCTCCTTGATGCGACCCTGCCGGTTGAAGATCTCGGGGAACAGGTTTACCGGAAAATCATGGAAGCGACAGAGGTACAGTCTGAAAAATAACTTTCCGCAGAATATATTTTAAAAAGCTGTCTGTAACGGGGTGATCAAATCCGCTTAAAAGGGTAAACGCACGGGCGTTTCTGGAGAAAAGATGAGCAGTAATCTGTTTCGTTCGTTTTTCTGGCTTTGCAGGAAACCGCCCGTTATCGGTTTCGCGGTCCTGACGGTGATTTTCGCTGGTCTGCTGGTCGATGTCTCCACAGCTGGCGGAGAACGCGACAATTTTTACGCGGACATCGTGCGTTTCGACGACGTGGCGACCAAGATACATCAGAACTATGTCGAAGACATGAAGTTCGGTGACATTATCGACAGCGGGGTTAACGGCATGCTCCGCATGCTCGATCCGCACACGACCTATATGAACGAAAAAGAATACAGCGAGCTTAAAATACATCTGCAGGGAAGATTCGGCGGGCTGGGTATCCAGATTGCCATACGCGATAAGGTCCTGAGCGTCATGACGCCGATAACCGGAACGCCTGCCTCGCGGGCGGGCATCCAGCCGGGAGACCAGATAATAAAAATCGACGGGAAATCGACCGCCGGCATAACCATTGACCGCGCCGTGAGCAAACTCAGGGGCGAGCCGGGCACCAAGGTGGCGCTCACCATCCGCCGCAAGGGCGAGCCGAAAGATATGGAGTATGTCATCACGAGGGGCATTATCGAGATAAAAGCGGTGCCTTTCTACGGGGTCATCGACAGTGCCATAGGGTACATCAATTTTTCGCAGTTTTCCGAAAAGGCCGAGGCAGAGGTAGCCAAAGCGATACGCGAGCTGCTGAAGAAGAACATCCGGGGCCTTATCCTTGACATGCGCTGGAATCCGGGCGGTCTTCTGCCGCAGGCGGTTGACGTGGCCGGATTGTTCCTCCCGAGGGGTTCACTCGTCGTTTCCACCAGAGGGCGGTCGCTTACTATCGACCAGAACAGGGATTTTCCTTCAATGGCGGAACCCGTATTGCCCGTGAGTACACCGCTCGTCATGCTGGTAAACTATGCAAGCGCAAGCGCCTCTGAAATCGTCGCCGGAGCGATTCAGGACTGGGACCGCGGCGTGGTCGTCGGAGACACTACGTTCGGCAAGGGTTCTGTGCAGACCCCTATTCCACTTGATAAAAAATATACCCTTAAACTCACGACCGCCTATTATTATACTCCGTCGGGACGCTGCATAAACAGGCCCGAAAACGCGGTCCGCGGTTCTGCGCACAATTACGGTTATGGCGATGCCGACGCCGACACGGCACTGAGCGATTCGACGGGCGATGCACAGAACGACCGTATCAAAGCGAAGGCGGATACCACGCGTTACTTTACCAAAAACGGACGCGTCGTGTTCGGAGGCGGAGGTATCATCCCCGATACGGTGGTCCAGCAGGAAGTGACCCATCTCGCCGTGCGTGCGCTGTTCGGTAAAGATATCTTTTTCAGATTCGCAAATCACGAATACGCTTTTCTGAAGAAAAAAAACAGGATAAGGGGGGGGAAAATATCCCTTGACGATGAAATCATGAAGGATTTTTACCGTTTCCTTGATTCTGTCAATTTTTCATACGAAAGCATTGCGCAGATCCAGTTCAGGGAATTCAAACGCAGAAGCGAGCTTGCCGCTGATACGTCTGCCGATTCGGCGAAACTCCGGCGCATCGTTCCGGGGTTAAAACCGAAATGGACTGCGCAGGAGATGGCAGAGCTTAAAAAATTCGCCGGCGCCATCGATTCAGTCCTTTCACGAGAGAACAGGCGTACCCTTGCCGAAAACGAAAAGGAAATCAGGAAACATCTGTACGAGGCCCTGTTGATACGCCATCTGGGCCAGGACGACGAGGCGTTTTACCGGTGGAGGCTGTCCGATGATCCGGTCGTGAAAACGGCGGTCAGGTTTTTAGCGAACAAGGATATTTATTCTTCACTTATAAAGCCTCGTGCCGAAAAAGCGCCGGCGGGGAACGGGAAAGAATAGCCGTTTCTGCCGTTTGCCGTTACACACCAAAGGAGCATTCAGGGGTCACTATGATAAGTAAAATGCGGGAAATGGCGCCGGTCATCATGGTAATTGTCCTGGTATCGTTCGTTATC
This sequence comes from Chitinispirillaceae bacterium, assembly GCA_016926315.1. The sequence continues at coordinate 10,844 of JAFGOU010000429.1, read as the reverse complement.
GGGACGATCCTTTTAGACTGGGGAATGAATCGCGGCGGCGCGTCGGGGGCCACGACGAATGTCGCCGGTAAAATCAACGGGCAGGAGATTCCCCTCACGTATTTTGACCGTGAACTGGAATCCGCGCGTCAGAACATGGAGCGGGGCCATGCTGACGATGAACAGCTTCAGTCCCGTGAGCTTGTACGGCAGGTGTGGGAACAGCAGGTCTCCCAGGTCCTGCTGAAGGATTATTTCAAAAAGGCATGTCTTTTTGCTTCCGCCGACGAGGTGTTTGATTATATCAAAAACAATCCTCCGCCGGGCGTTGACACGAATTCAAACTTAATGACAGACGGGAAATTTGACACTGCGAAATATATCGCCGTTCTGAATGACCCGCGGACCTATGAGTACAATCCGGGTCTGCGCGTGCTTGAGCAGCAGACGCGGGAGCTGATAATACCTTCGCGGAAACTTGAACTCCTGCTGACAGCGCCGCTCGTGGCGACAAGAGCCGAACTGGAGCATACCTATAAAGCGGAGAACGAGAAAGCGATTTTTGAGTACGCGTACATTAACGCGGCCGCGGTCAGGACGGGCATCACCGATATCACCGAAGGCATGGTCGCGGACTATTATGCCGCTCACCAGGACAGCTTTCAGACCGAAGAGATGATCGACTTGTATGCGGTTTCCTTTTTGAAAAAGGCGAAAGCAAACGACACGCAGATGTGTTTCGAAGAACTGGTGGAAATCAGGAACAGGCTCCTCGCCGACAAGGAGCCCCCCCGTCCGGAGGCGTTTGCAGAGGAGGCGATGATTTCATCGGACGATGAAGGCTCCGCCCAGAACGGCGGCGATATCGGCTTCGTAAGGCGCGGGGTTATGGACAGGGAATTCGAGCGCGTCGCCTTTTCGCTGGGAAATGGCGAAATATCGGCTCCGATAAAGACGCAGTTCGGATATCACCTTGTCTATGTGGAAAATAAACGGAAAGTCGGGAAGACTGAAGAGGTCAAGGTGCGGCATATTCTTCGCAGGATCGTTCCTTCAATTGAGACAACGGATATAATCGAGGAGAAAGCCGATTCGCTGAGGAGGACCATGCTTGACGAAGGCTTTGCCAAGGCGGCCGCGGCAGCATCGAGGCTCGATTCTGAAATCGTTTTTGATTCCACGGGACTGTTTCCACGGGGCGCTCCCATACCCGGCATCGGTTATGTCTCAGGGCTTGGCGCCTTCCTTTTCGGGCTTGACCGGAAAGGCGGTGATACGATTTCCGAACGTCTCGAGAACAAAGGGGGATATTATCTTTTTTCAGTTACAAGGAGGGTTCCTAAAGGCGTCATGCCTTTTGAGGCCGCAGTGCCTCGTATCAGGAAGATCATCGCGGATTCATTGCGGGCCGCGGCGCTTCGCTCGTTTGCGGAAAAGTGGGTGGAAAAGGTCGCGGAAAACACGCCGCTCGCCTCGCTGAAAAAATCAGACCCGTCGGTCATAAGTTCTGGCGTTACGGATACCATAACCCGGATGAGTCAGATTCCCGGCATAGGTTCCAATACGAAGGTCGCTGCGGTCGCTTTCGCCCTGCCGGTCGGGAAACGCTCCGGGCTGATTGATTACAACGGGACCTATTTTATGGTCAGACCGCTGTGGAAAGGAACGCCGGCCGCGATCGACTGGGGTTCCCAGCGGACCTCGATGGTCGCGGCACGGATGATGGGCGAACTCAGGCAGCAGATTTACATGAAGTGGTATATGGATTACAGGAACAGGCAGAAAATAACAAGCAATCTTGACAGAATATATCTTGATTGAATGTCGTATTGCCGCCTGCGGTGGCATGGGGAGAGGGCATGACGTGCTTTCGCAGAGGAGCCGCTTTTCTGCGGATGCCTTTTTCTATGGTTTCCATACGATTACTGCACCTATATTCGCAGTCAAGGGGAACTAAGAGTCTGCACAGTAAAAACTGCGTACGAGGCAGTTCGAAGCAAGAACGGAAACAGAGGAGAGAATGTCAAAAGCACTCCGGACTATAGTGAGCATACTCATCGCAGCCGTTCTTGTCCCGCTGGCAATTTTTTTTGTTATCGCGCCTTTTATCCTGCGCTATTTCGGCGTATTCAATTAATTTTGCATATGACCGGCATGTGCTGCCCCGGTTCGGGGCTGAGGTCTCAGAGGTTCCCCGACCGCACATCAGGAGGGGAAGGTTTTTTACGGGCACTTAACGGCTTGGCGGCGGTGACACGAACCTGTGCAGGGCCGCGTTTAAAAAGAGGAAAATGCCTCTTGTAAATCACATATTTCCTCCATGCGTAGCGCAGCTTTGAAAGTACCGACTGCATGAAAAGCAGATTGCGCATATGCAGGTACGACGGGTCGAAATAACAGTTGATATGGCAGCGCTCGCAGAAGTCGTAACGCCCCTGCATCCGCGCCGCCTCCCTGCGGGCCTCGCCGGCAAGAATCACATCAAGGTTGTTTTTTATGGGGAATGACCTGATCCGATGGTGAAAACAGGGCAGCGCAAGCGAATTGTCCGGAAGTATCACGACCGTTGAATCCACGGCACGGCACAGCGGCGAAGTCCGTGAGTTCCCGCCGCGGCGGCGGAGGGTGAGATGGGCGCGGTTGCAGTAGACGCCGGGACGTTTTGAATATTCCGCGGCCCGCCTGTGCACGGACACCGGGAGCGTATCTTCTCCTCCGGTATTGAAAACGGGGTCAAGAATAATCATAAGTTTTTTTTCACGCGCCAGTCTGTAAGCATAGCCAAAATCGTTGATATTATCAGAAGTATAGGTGAAAAGCAGGTCCGGGACCAATTCGTTCCGCAAAGCCGCGTCAATGGATTCAACGACGCTGCCGAAAGACGCGGTCCCTCTCAGACGGTCATGGACCTCAGGCGTGCCGCCGCTTATGCTGAAATGGAGCAGGTCCACGAGTCCGGCAAGTTCGCGCGCGCGTTCAGGAAAGAGAAGGCAGTTGGTCGTGACCGAGGTGACATAGCCCAGCCGTTTCGCCTCATCAAGAAATTGCGGCAGTCTTTTGTTGAGAAGAGGTTCGCCTCCGGTAAAGTCGACGAACCTGCATCCCGCCTGCCGGGCCGCGGCGAGGTTTGCTGAGACCTCCGGCAGGGAGGCGTCGGGCATGGCGGGGTTTTTCCATATATCGCAGAATGAGCACCGGGAGTTGCAGCGGGTGGTGACGTAATAATGGAGCAGGATGGGTTTCATGGAAATTAAGCGATGTGCCTGTTTTTCCAGAAGATTTTTTTGTTGAAGGCGGAGAAGAGAAAGAGCGCCGCAGACTCAACGAGATGCAGCGGATAAAAAGGCAGGAAAAGCAGCGCCCGTTCTCTGGAATGGATCCTTCGGAAAGCGGCGGCAACAAAAAGCCAGGTCAGCAGGAAGTTGGCGACGCTCAATGCCCTGATAAACCCGGGCAGGGTCGGAAAGATCGAAACCACGAGCAAAATGTTCTGCGCGCTGAGCAGTACGTTCGCGAACATCAGGACGGGATTTTTCCAGAACCCGCCGCGGCTCCAGCGCATAAGCTGCTGGAGGTAGTCGCGTAATGTCGCGGCGGGGAAGGTGCGGGCGGTCGGCGCGAACGGTTCGGTCGAGGTTGTCCGCTGCTTTTTCCGGCGGAACATAAGCATCAGGTCCATGTCCTCGACGATGCTGTAGCCGACCGAATCGAAGCCCCCTGCATCAAGATAGGCTTTTCGTGAAAAAAGAAGGTTGTTTCCCATGCAGGAACCGATCAGACCCGCCCGGTGAAAAGCGTATGCTGCCGCGAAGAGGGTTTCAAGCAGGAATCCCTGAAACCAGGTGAACAGCGATGGCTTTTCATTCCGTTCGATGACCGTGTGGCCGAAAACAAGGCTGGTTCCTTCACCGCTGTGGCGCATGAGTGAATCCAGCCAGTGCGGCTCAAGCACCATATCGGCATCGGTGCAGGCGATCCATCCGTGAGAGGCGGCCTTTATTCCCGTATCGAGTGCCTGCTGTTTGCTGGTCAGACCTCGGTTTTCTGAAAAAACAGAGTGAACGGTTTTTACCGTCTTCTGCCGTTGACTTGAAGAAATCGATGATATATAATTATCAGTAGAACAGTCATTTACAAGGATTATCTCAAAATTTCCTTTATATGCCTGCCGTTCAAGCGAGCCGATAAGACGCGCCAGATTGTGCGCTTCGTCTTTGAAGGTTACTACGACCGAAACATCCGGCAGGGGGCCGCGCATCTTTTCATCACGAAGGTGGCTTTTCGCCCGATGGAACAGAAGCATGAATGCCAGAAAGCACAGGAAAGCTCCGTACATCAGAAGGATGACGGCCAGCAGCGAGTAGAGCATCAGCATCAAAGCTATCATGCGTGTATATCAAAATAACTCATTGCCGGTAATTATTTTTAAATAATCGGGAACAATTTTTCAGGATTGCACACGTATGATAAAGGGAATCGGTGTCGATCTGGTTGAAATACAGAGGATTGAAGAGTGCATCAGAATGCACGGGGACCATTTCCTGAAAAAGGTCTTTACTGAGCAGGAAATCGGCTATTGCGGCGGTAAAAAAAGGCCGGCCGTCCATTTCGCGGGACGCTGGGCGGCGAAAGAGGCTTTTTTCAAGGCTTTGCCTCGTAAGTGCCAGGCGGTCGCCTCGTGGAAGAGCGTCCAGATCATTGTGTCAGACCGAGGCGGGCCGGCAATAGATGTCTGCAGCGTTGAACTGGCCGGGCTGGCAAGGAAGGCAGGCATAAAAAGCTTCAATCTGTCCATCAGCCATGAGCGCTTTCTCTGCGTAGCATTTGTCGTTGCGGAATAACCTCATGTCGGCCTTGACAATTTCCTGTTTTAGGGTTATTTTTATTACAGGGTGCAGATGTCATTATGAGCGATAAGATCGGAAGCGTCAGTCCGAGAATATGGAGCGGTGGAGCGGGTGCGTTTTTCCTGGCACTGCTGTTGTCGGCTGCGCCGGCGTGCGCGCAGGACGCAGACCAGGAACCGGACCTCCCTCCTATTGACGAGAGCGAATTCTTCGATGACAACAGCCAGCAGGGCCTCGACCAGGATTTTGAATCCGGTGATGGAGACTACTATGAGGCAGACGAAGGAATACCCACCGCGGTGATAGAAGGGGTCCAGGTTTCCTCGGAGCCGGGAGGGCGTCCCGACGAGAAGCTTATCACCGCTTATTTTATATTCAGGGACAAGCCCTCGAGTTATTTCTATGAAGTCAAGGTCAAGGAAAAAAAAGTAATTTTCGAATTCAATGACACGAAAACCAGCGGTGCCCCTGTCGAATCGGTGTCCGAACCGCCGATCAAAGGGTTCACCGTCGAGGACCGGAAGATCAACGTCAACAAGGACATCAAGGGTCTGAGGCCGGAGTATCACAGCCAGATCAGGGTGGTTTTCAGTGTCGACGCGGTTCCCGATATCCATGTGACTGATGAATACAATGTCATTTCATTCAGCTACAAGTGGACGACCGATTCTTCAAAACTTGACCAGTATGTGATCAAACCTCCCCAAAAATGGCCGTGGCTCGTCGGAACCGGGACCGTTCTGGCGGGCGGAGGCATCGCGTACTGGTGGTTTACAAGACCGGCACCGGAAACGCCGCTGGGTGAACTCAGCACCGACAATCTGCCCGTTCACATCAATCAGTAGTATTTTGATTATTTTCTTCGACGAAGGCCTGTTCGTTTCCAGCAAAATAGTATTTTAATCAACGTCATTATGCTGCCCGGGAAAAAATATTATTCCTTCAGTATTCCGGCCGGTCTTTTCTGGAAACTCTATCTGCCCGTGCTGGTTTTCGGCGCTCTGCTCGCCGCTGCCGGGGGGGTGTTCTTTGCGGACATTTTTGTCATGCCCAGAATCGTCGGGAATGAACGCGATGTGGTCGAGGTGCCCGGCGTAACGGGAGTGCCGCTGGAGGAGGCGAGGGAAAAATTTTTCGCGGCCGGCCTTCTGACGGAGGTGCGGAGCAGGGATTTTGACAATGCGATTCCCGAAGACGCCGTTATCGCCCAGATGCCCGAAGCGGGTGCCCGCGTTAAAAAAGGAAGACGGATTTCGGTGGTGGTAAGCAAAGGAAAGGAGTTCGCCGTTATCCCGGACATCATTAACATGACCGAGCGGCAGGCGCGCATGGAACTGAAAAACAGGGGTTTTATCATCGGTGAAGTAAGAGAGCAATTCCACGGCAAGCAGCCCCCCGAAACGGTTTTCGAGGTTTTCCCCAAGTGCGGTACGACCATTTCAAGGGACATGAAGGTCGGTTTTGTCATATCCAAAGGCCCCAAGCCGACGAGCGCAGAAATGCCCAATATCGTCGGAGAAAACCTTGCGGGGGCGCGGAAGATACTTGAAGAAACCGGCCTGAAGGCAGGGAAGATCAGCTACCGGAACGATCGCTCCCTGCTTCCGGGCACGGTGATTTCTCAGTCGGTTTCTCCGGGAGAAAACGTCCCTTTTGAGACGCCGGTCGACATGGCCGTGTCGGTCATTCAATGAAGCGTTTCCCTGCTCATCGTTCCCTGTATTTGACGGCAGCGTTCGCATCCATGGCGTTCATGTGCTCGCCTGCCCGTTTCCCCGTTGTCAGGCCGTTGGAAAAAACCGACCGTGTCCAGGCGGAGCGGGCAAAGGCGGAAATGCTGTTCGTCATGGCGCGCGACAGGGAACGACGCGGCCTGGCACTTGAGGCCCTGCGCTGCTATGAACTTGCTTACGAGTTCGACCCGTCGTCGAGAGAGCTTATGGAGCAGGTGGTACGCTGTTGCGTGAATGCCGGTAAATACGGGCGCGCGCTTTCTATTGTAAACGACCGGGGAAAACGAGGGCTGCTGACCGCACAGGACCGGAGGACCGCAGCCGGCATTTATTGGAAGATGGGCGAGCATCTCAAGGCCGTTGAATCGACCGAAGCGATAGCCGGCAAGGAGGACGCGGATTATTATTCACTTGCCGCACTGTACGAAGCAACGGGAAATGCGGAAAAGGCGCTCAGGAATTATTGCGAGTGTTACCGGCTAAACGACAATATACCGGGACTGGCGCAGAAGATCATGCGGATGCAGTGCGCGCAGAAACAGTTCGCAGCGGCGGAGTCCCTTGCGGTGGCTCTGCAGAAAAAAAACGGTGAAAGCGCCGAACTGCATGATTTTCAGGGGGTCGTTGCAATGGAGAGGGGGGACACGGCAGCGGCGCTTGACCGCTTCGGCAGGGCGCTTGCCGTTGATTCGATGCATGAAGGCGCGCTTCGCAATGCGGCGCTGATTTACATGAAACAAACTGATTACGGAAAAGCGGCGAAGCATTACGAAACGCTGTACCGGCGGCCGGGGCCATATAAGGTGGAATACGGCAGGACCCTCGCCATGCTTTATTATTACGGCAGGCGTTACGCGGACGCTGAAGGAGTCATGCTGGAACTTGCGGAGAACTTCGTCGGCGATGCGGAGTTCCATATGTACCTCGGGCTTGTTTTCGCGGCCGGCCGGAAAACCGCGCAGGCGCGTATTGAAATGGAGAAAGCAGTCGTTTTAAGGGAAGACTATGCCGAAGCATGGCGCGAACTTATCAACCTTTTGCTTCGTGAAAAGAAATACGGCCAGGCGCTTGAGACTGCCGGGCGCTGGCTGAAGCGGGCGCCGGAGGACGGCGCGGCATTGCGCCTGGCAGGTTACGCGATGAGCCTTCAGAAAAAGTATTCGGATGCGCTTTCCTATTTTAAAAAGGCGGTCGCCATTGACAGCATGGACGCGGGAGGGTGGTTCGAGCTGGGCAGCTGTTACGAGAGGAACGGGGATATCGCGCGAGCGGCCGGAGCGTTCCGCAGGGTTCTGCGGCTTCGGCCGGACGACCCGTCGGCATCGAATTACCTCGGGTACATGTGGGCTGATAAGGGGTTGCATCTTGACAGCGCGAAAACGCTCCTTGAATCCGCGCTGTCAAAAGACCCTTTTAACGGGGCGTTCCTCGATTCCTACGCCTGGATATTTTATAAGAAGGGTGACGCTGATGAATCGTATCGGTTTATTATCGAAGCGGTGCGCCGCATCCGTGACGATCCCGTGGTTTTTGAACATGTGGGGGATATTCTGCTCAAGCGGAATGACTTCGCCGGAGCGGCGAAGGCGTACCGCTGGAGCCTTGACCATAATCATGAGCGACCGGATGTGATCAGGAAGAAGATCATCGATTGTGAAGCTCTGCTCCGCAACAGCCGCCGGGGCGGGTAAGCCCATGCGCGGCATCAACTGCTGCATCGTGGCTCTTCTGCTGCTTTCATCCTGCAGCCCGCCTCCGCCCCTGCTCAGGGACGATTTTCCCTCCGTGACGGCGTCCTTAACAGATGCTCTTGACCGCATGAGCGCTGTGACGGCTTTCGGGGACGTACGGCTGGCTGTCGGCGGCGATCTGTATCGCGGCTCCGTTGAAGTCCGCCGGAGCGGCATTGGCGCGTTCAGCGCCGAGTTCTACGCGGCGTTCGGCATAACCGTCGGGTCCGTACGGATGGAAAAGGGGCGGGGAACGGTGTGCATTGACAACGGCACCTATACGTTCTCCGGAGCGCAGATTATGGATACCCTGCCGGTCGCATGGGGCAGGGACCTGACGGTGGAGGATCTTGCCCATGCCCTGCTCGGAGAGGTGCCTCCCGTATGCGCCGCGCTGCTGCGGCGGAGACCGGATTCGTGCGTTGATGCAAAGAAGACAATATCCGCGCGGTGGAAGACGGATTCTATGGATATCGAGGCTTCTCTGACAAAACGGTCAAGAAAGACGGAACGTCTTATCATTGTTTTTAAACGGCGTACGCCGTACAGCTTTCTGACGTTCGGGTCTTTTTCCGGGGGGCGTGCCTATAAAATCGAATTGCGTGAGAATGACGGGAACTATTTTTCAATAAGGCACAGGAAGCTGAAGTATGAATGAACAGGCGGCCGTAAAAACCATGGTTAAACGATATGCTCACCGGGGAGTGGCTCTTTTTTGCCTTTTGTCGCTGTCGCTTGGCGCTCAGGGAGGCGGTGAGGGGAGAACACTCTTTGATTTTGTGAATATTAATTACGACGCGCGCTCGGTGGCATTGGCCGGGGCATCCGTAGCCCTGCCGAACGGGTGCTACGGCATATTCTCGAACCCCGCCTCGCTCGGTTACGTGAGCGGCATGCAGGCAGTCGTCGGTTTCCGTCCGCGCGGCGACGGTATTTTCGGCATGCCGATTGCATACGCGCTTCATCGCGAAGGGATCGGGACTTTCGGTGCCGCTCTATATGGCTTAACAAGCGGTAACGTCGCGGTCACCGACATCGGTCCCGACGGCGGTGTGCTGTTCACCGATCAGTTTTCACGCGTGGATAATATGGCCGGAAGCGCTGTCTGGGCAAGGAGAATCGGAGAATATTTCAGCGCGGGAGCGGCATTCAAGGGATTTTATACCGCCATCAAAGGCTACGATGAGGGAACGGCGGTCCGCTGGTCGGCCGACGGGCTGGCGCTTGACTGCGGAGTGCAGTGCATCATGATGAATTCACGTCTGGTCTACGGGTTTGTGGCACGTAATATCGGATTTGTCCGGTCCGGTTTCGAGAGTGGTGATAACGGCTATTCGCTTCCTTCAGGTGTAGAAATAGGTGTTTCATACGTGCCCCGGGGCATCGATGAACTGCGGCTGATTGCCGATCTTGCTAAAAAGAATGGCCATGACCTCGCCGTTACTCTGGGGGGCGAGTTCGAAGCGATACAGAACCAGCTGGTCGTCAGGGCAGGCTACAGTTTAAGCTGGTCGGACCTGAAGGATTTCAGGAACACGCTGATCGGGGAGTCCGATGATTCGTATAGCAGGACCTCCATGGTCGGCCTTTGTCTGGGGGCGGGCTTCAGGACCGAGGTCATCGACCGTAATGTGCAGCTTGACGCGGCGCTTGAATTCATGGCCCTCTCGATGGCGCCGGTCGTCGTTATTTCAATGCTGGTGGATATCGATCGCTGACTACATGGCCTCGACGAGTTTTTTTAGTCCGGCTTTCTGAAAAAGCACAAGAATCCTGCGCGGAGTGCCGTGTTCCTTGTTTACCACCAGGCCGGTTTCCCTGAATTTTTTATGGAAAATGCGCTCTCCGATGAAATAATTTTCGTGCTGAGCATATTCGCGGGGTTGCTGTTTGCCCGGCGCGGGCTGTTTGACGCCCGGTACCGGTTTAACCAGCTCGAGCAGGTCGTTGCCTGAAAAACATGCTGTTTTAAAACACTTGGTGCAGTAGTATTCGAACGTAGAGTTCCTGTCGATGGTCCTTCCGTTGCCTGCGATGCTCCTGTCAAGCTGGCATGGCGTGACCTTTTCGCAGAAGCGGCAGAACAGTTCGAGCGTTTCCACCGGCGTGAATTGTATCGACATCTTTTTACTCCCCTGACAGAAAGTGGACCGGCAGGCAATTCCAAAGCTGAAACTACCACTTGGCATGGTGGAAATCAATCCTTTCAAAGGCAGGCGCGTTTCATACAGTTTCTCGGACTCTCGTGCCGGGAACGTATTTTACGCACCTATGAACGTGGTCTTTTTCGGCTCATCGGATTTCGGGATTCCTGCGCTTTCCTGCCTGATACGCATCCACAGGGTTTCCGCTGTTGTCAGTACTCCCCCGAGACCGCGGGGAAGGGGGCTTGCAACAGCCGAATCTCCGGTTGCAGCGTTTGCCCGTGAGCGCGGTCTGTCGCCGATAGTCACTCCGGAAGATCTGGACGACGGCGGTTTTCACCGCGTACTTGCGGGGTTCGGCGCCGATATTTTCGTTGTGGTGGCTTTCCGCATCCTTCCCCGCGCCGTTTT
>JAFGOU010000428.1 GCA_016926315.1 Chitinispirillaceae bacterium | reverse complement strand
TATATCCTTCGCATGACTCCTCGGAATACGTGACCACATGGCTGATGAACGATTTCAAGGCTTATTCGTCAAGCGACCTTGTGCAGTGGACCGATCATGGCGTCATACTTGCCGAAACCAATGTGACGTGGGACATCAACAACCACACGTGCTGGGCACCGGACATGCACTACTACAACGGTTATTACTACTTCTATTTCTGCATGAATTCCCGTGTCGGAGTGGCGCGCAGCGCTTCGCCGTCAGGGACCTTCACAGACTGGCTGGGCAGTTATCTCGTCACCAACATCGATCCGTGCTGTTACTCTGAAGACAACGGGAACAAGTACTTCACCTGGGGACAGCCGGGCGGCGTAGGCTACGGGACCAACTGCTTCGGCCACGCGCGGCTCAACACCGACATGAGAAGTTTTGTCTCTTCACCTGTCGGTCTCTGCATGCCGGCGGCCACCAACATGACCGAGGCGGCCTTCATCTTCAAGCGGAACGGGCTTTACTACTGTCTGTACGGCACGACTTCGAACGGCGTGATCCGGTACGGAACCTCCTCGACGCTCGACGGCCCCTACACTTTCAGGGGCGGCGTGATCTCCGGCTATAAATACTGCCAGGGAACGGGCCACGGCAGCGTTTTTGAGCTGAACGGGCAATGGTACATCTGTTCGCATATGTGTATTTATGGAAACGCCTACTTCAGAAAATCAGGCCTCTGGTACCTTCATTTCCGTGACAACGGATATATCGATTCCATTGCCGCGCCCGGGACATGGGGCGTAGGCAGATATAAGGCGTTCGATACCCTGCAGGCGGAAAATTATTTCAACATGAAGGGGATACTTCAGCAGCAGTGCTCAGAAGGAGGCCATGCGGTCTTCGGTATCCATGACGGAGACTGGATCGTATTTCCCAAAACGAATTTCCTGAACTGCCAGTCAGGGCTTAATGTTCATGCCCGGGTTGCTTCGACGCGCGGCGGCACCATAGAAATCCGGAAGGGTGACACTGCCGGAACGCTTTTAGCCGCCTGCGCGGTGCCCAACACCGGTTCGATGACCACGTGGCAGACCGTCACCTCTGCTCTCGCTCAGGCGCCCGGCAATTACGAAAGCGACCTGTATTTCATGTTCAGGGGCACGGCGGGCGACACCAACCAGCAGTTTGCGTGCAACTGGTTCAGGTTTACGACCACGAGCACAATACCGAGAAACGCGTTCGATGAGATACAGGCCGAGGCTTTCGACTCGCAGGCAACGGTTTCCACCAGCACGGCCGGCGTCATTGCCGGCAGCGGGAGCGTCAGGGCGATAGAGAACGGCGATTGCCTGAAATTCAACAGCGTGTTTTTCGGTAATGGCGCCGGCGCGGTCGATATCCGGTACCGGAGCGCGAGTTCAGCGGCAACGAGGACCATAGAATTCAGGGCAGACAGCCGTACCGGCACCGTCATAGGAACCGTGGCGATCACCGACAACACCAATGTCTGGCGCGCGATACTGAGGCCGATGTCCCCGGCGGTCACCGGACTTCATAGCCTCTACGTCAATTTTATCGGGACCGGCGGCGCCGTCAACCTTTTTGAGATTGATATGATAAGATTTGTCGAATCCGTACCGTCCGTAGGTGTGGCCGGTCACTCTGCCCGGATGAGCATCAATCCCCATGGAGGGATTGTACAGCGTGTCGTCGCTTATACGACAGCAGGCGGAGGGAATGCGATCAGTACCATGCGCGGCAACACGTTCTGCACCGGTGTCTATTCGCTGTCCGGAAAGAAGGTGGAAGCACCAATCCGCGATAAGGGAAGGATCGTCGACCTATCAAAACTTCCCGTGGGTGTATATCTGTTAAAAACGACACGGAAGTAGATTTCAGGTTTTTGGTCATAGAAACGGCATGATGGTTTAAAATACAGACCTGTCGTGCGTTTTTTTGAACCATGCCGGCGACGATTTCTTTACTATTTTTACGCATGGGTGATCGCAGCGGTTTATTCCCCTCGAAGGCGATTCCGAGGCGGGCAGGTATCATGAATCTGATTCCTTTCCCCAAGAACATACTCAACAGAAAAGGCGTGTGCGAGCTCGGCCGGGCAGGAGGGAACATCTGTCTGGATGTCCCGATCGGCAGTGCCGTCGTCCGCCTGGCGTCAATGAAAATAGCCGACGGTCTTATGGCACAGGGCATACGGACGGGTCAGGCCGGGACGGGCGGCGACATTTTCATCAGGCTGTCGTTTTCATCGGAGAGCTCCGCATCAGAGCGGTACCGCCTTACGATCGGCAGGGAGGGCGTCGTCATAGAAGGGGAAGGCGCGCGGGGGGTTTTCCGGGGTGCCCAGACTTTTCTGCAATTGCTTAAAGAAAACGGGACGATACTGCCGTGCCTGGAAATCGAAGATTCGCCTGATTATCCGGCCCGCGGTTTTTTGCACGATGTGACGCGCGGCAAGGTACCGACGCTGGCGACCTTGAAACTGCTTGCTGATAAGCTTGCATTCTACAAGATCAACCAGCTTCAGCTTTATATCGAACACGCTTTTGCCTTCCGTGGAATCCCCGAGCTCTGGCAGGACAAGGACCCGCTGACCGCAGAGGAAATAAAGGAACTCGATCTCTATTGCAGGGACCGCTGCATTGACCTTGTCCCGTCGCTTGCGACCTTCGGCCATTTATACGAGCTGCTCAGGCTTAAACGTTTTGAAGACCTCAATGAGCTTGACCTTAAGGCGTCCGAGCTGCCTCACAGCCTGTGGGACCGGATGGCGCACTATACCATTGATGTCGGTAATGAGAAAAGCTTTCCCCTTATCAAAAGCATGATAGACGAGTTCGTGCCTCTGTTCAGTTCCGGATTCTGCAACATCTGCTGCGATGAGACCTTCGATCTGGGCAAGGGGAAAAACAGGAAGCTTGCGGAAAAGGCCGGCACGGGACGCCTGTACATTGATTTTGTAATAAAGCTGACGGCTGCGGTCCGCGGACACGGCAAGACGCCGATGATATGGGGAGACATCGTCCTGCGCCATCCGGAAGTGATCGGCGAGCTTCCGGGAGACGTCGTGTTCCTCAATTGGGACTACGGAGCGGAGGTGACCGGCACTGCCGCAAAGACTTTCGCGGACGCAGGAGTTAAGCAGTATGTCTGTCCGGGCATCCAGGGATG
>JAFGOU010000427.1 GCA_016926315.1 Chitinispirillaceae bacterium | reverse complement strand
TTGTATTCCTGCGCCTGGCCGATGATCACGTTGATCCCGTTGTCCTTCATGTTGAGCGCCTGTGCCGGGCCCTGCACACCGTAGCCGATGACCGCGACGACCTCTTTCTTAAGCGTCTTTCGCGCCTTGTCGAGCGAAAACTCCTTGCGGGTAACGACCGTTTCCTTGACGCCGCCAAAATTGATCACTGCCATATCGTCTCCTTTATTTAATGTTTGGTTTTCCTATACCCTTTATAGTTGACGGTTTTCAGTTACCCGTTTGGCTGTCAACTGCCAACCGGTAACTTTTAACTCTTGGGTTGTGCAATAGCAACCGCACCGGACCGGACCAGCTCGCGCACGCCGAACGGCTTGACCAGCCCGACAAAATCGTCGACCGTCGCCGTCGGCCCCGCAAGTTCCACCACGAGCGACTTCTGGGCAACGCTTACCACGTGCGCGTTGAAGATATCGCACAGATCAAGTATCTCGTGCCGGTTCGCCCGCGACGTGTCGATCCGGATGAGCAGCAGCTCCCGCTCGATGATCGGCTCGCTGACAAAATCGATCACCTTGATGACGTCGATGAGCTTGTTGAGCTGCTTGACAATCTGCTCAAGAATGTCCTCATCGCCGCTCACCACGATGGTCATCCTCGACACCGAATCATCCTCGGTCGCCGCGACGGTAAGACTCGATATATTGTATCCCCTGCCCGAAAACAGGTTGGCGATACGTGAAAGCGCTCCATGACGGTTTTCGACGAGAAGCGAAAGAATATGCGTGTTCATCATCCCTCCAGCATGATGGCGCTGAGCGGTTTTCCCGCCGGCACCATCGGAAAAACGTTCTCGGCCTCGGCCACCACGAACTCCATGAGCGCCGGGCCGTCGACCGCCATGCCCTTCAACAGCACGGGTTCCACCTCGGGAACGGTCCGCGCGCGGAAACCCGGTATCCCGTAACTGTTTGCCAGCGCGATAAAATCCGGCACATACGCGGCCGCCCTTGTGCACGAAGCGCTTCCCCTGCATTCGCCGCAGGTGGCCGGCTGCCTGCGAAGACAGGTGGAGCTTCTCCTCTTGCCGTGGAACAGGTCCTGCCACTGCCGCACCATGCCGAGCCAGCCGTTGTTGAGAATGACGAT
Organism: Chitinispirillaceae bacterium; assembly: GCA_016926315.1. The sequence goes on along the minus strand of JAFGOU010000427.1, from coordinate 9,028 downwards.
TTTCACCGGAATACGTTCGAGCGCAATGGTCGCCAGCTCCTGGATGTTCATCTGGATGCCGCCGTCGCCCGCGATAACGAACACCGGTTTTCCCGAATTCGACAACGCGGCGCCCATGGCCGCCGGCAACCCGAACCCCATGGTGCCCAGACCTCCCGAACTCAGGAGCGTCCGCGGTTCGATGAACTTGTAATAATGCGCCGTCCACATCTGGTGCTGGCCGACGTCGGTCGCCACCACCGCCTTACCTTTTGTCAGTTTATACAGCGTCTCGATCACCAGCTGCGGCTTCACCTCGTCGTCGGACTCTGACGGCTTGTAGGTAAAGATCCCGCCGGCGGTCATCTCCTGCATCCGGTCGTTCCACGCGTCCGCCGTTCGCGGCGCGACGATCCGGTTGATCCCGGCAAGGACGCCCCTGGCGTCGCCAACGACCGGGATGTCGACCCTGATGATTTTCGCGATCGCGGTTGGATCGACGTCGAGATGAATGACCTTCGCGTTCTGGGCAAAGTGTTCGACGTTGCCGGTAACGCGGTCGTCGAACCGCACGCCCACCGAAATGAGAAGGTCGGTCTCCTGCAAAGCCGTGTTGGCGGCCCGCGAGCCGTGCATTCCCGGCATGCCGATAAAAAGCGGATGGTCGCCGGGAAATCCCCCGAGCCCCATGAGCGTGAGCGTCACCGGCGCGTTGATCGTTTCGGCGAGACGCCGCAACTCATCATGTGCGCCGGAGAGGATGACCCCGCCGCCCGCATAAATCACCGGCTTTCTGGCGGCAGCTATCGCTTCCGCCGCCTTTTTAATCTGCATCGGGTGACCGACCAGGTTGGGTTTGTACGAACGGATCGACACCGATTCAGGATAGTGGTAATCGTCAAGCACGGCGCGCGACACATCTGAGGGAATATCGACAAGCACCGGCCCGGGACGCCCGGTACGGGCGATGTAAAACGCCTGCTTGAGCACCTCGGCAAATTCCTCTATGGTTTTAACAAGGAAATTGTGCTTGGTGACCGATCGGGTGATCCCAACGATATCGGCCTCCTGAAAGGCGTCGCTCCCAAGGACGCGGGTCGGCACCTGTCCAGTGAGCGCCACCATGGGTATGGAATCCATATAGGCCGTGGCCAGACCGGTAACCAGGTTGGTAGCTCCGGGTCCGGAGGTCGCCAGGCACACCCCCACCTTCCCGGTGGTGCGAGCATAGCCGTCGGCAGCGTGCGCCGCGGCCTGCTCATGACGCACAAGGACCACCCGCGGGATTTCCACGTCGTACAAAGCGTCGAAAAGGGGGATCACCTGACCGCCAGGATACCCGAAAAGCACCTCAACACCCTCCTGCTGAAGCGCATCGACAAGAATCTGAGAGCCTGTCTTCTTCAAAATAACCTCCATCCCGCTACGCTCGGGGCGCGGAAAACCAAGGGAAAATACCACCTTTTCAGGCGTTTAATCAAGGAATTATCGCTTTTTCTCGCCTCCGCAGGCCACGCGAAATAAAAAAGGCCCGTTTCCTTTCGGGGAAACGGGCCTTGAATTTGCGCTTGCCATTCAGGTCAAAAACCCGTTTCCCTCCCTGTGGGTACGATAATAATACCCACCAGCAGCAGTTCTACCGCTACAGGAACAAAAACAGGAGTAACAACGGAAGTTAATGACTTCATGATGAGTAATATAACCGCCCCACATGAAATTGTCAAGCTTTTTCTTGAAAATTACCGGAAATCTGCAGCCAAACTGTTTATTTGCGAACTCCTGTTTACATTATTGTGCTTACCTATTTGCTCTGATTGTCAGAATAATATAAATTTTACAATAGAAGCATATAATTACGGATTTTGTCGTAACATCTTATTATTATTATAGCTGATCCGGCGCTGCCGGAAAGGCGTCTCTGTCCTGGAATAAGGGGGCTGGCGGAGCGTGTTACGCATTCAGCTGAAAGCTCTTCCGAAAAAGGGGGTCTTCATGAATAGGGCATTAATGGTACTCTTGATCGCGCTGTGCGCGTTCAACGCCCAGGCCGGAAAGAAAATTATCGTCCCTCTGGAGGTAAAGAAAATTTCCGATGCGCTTGAGCGGGCCGAGGCAGGTGATACGGTCTTCGTAAGCAAAGGCATCTATAAAGAGTCCATCGTGCTAAAGGACGGCGTGGCGCTCATCGGAGAGTCGGTCAAGGAGACCATTGTGCAGGGCAAAAAACGGGGCGCGGTCGTTACCGGCGCCGACAACGCGACCATCCGTAATTTCACCATCAGGAACGGCGAAAAAGGAATCCTGTGCGAAAACATCTCAATGCTCATCCAGCACAACTATATCAGCGACAATAAAGGCTCGGGCATCCACTGCCTCGTGACCCTGCCCATGATCCGCAACAACGTCGTTTACCGGAACGGCTGGACCGGCATTTTCTGCGAGACCGTCAAGAGCCTCAACACCCTGGTCGAACATAACGTCATCGGCGACAACGGGTATTCAGGGCTCATGCTCGCCGGTAACAGCGAGGTGATCGTGCAAAACAACGTCTTCATCGGCAACAAACAGTTCGGCATATGGGTAAACGAGGGCGCACGCCGCAGCAGGATCATCTACAACAACTTTTACATGAACCGCACCTCGCACAATTTTTACGCACAGGTCGATGCCACCAATCTAGCCATCGATCCCGGATACATAGTCGCCACCGGACCTTTCGGCGCCGCCGATATTTTCGCGAGCAAGGCAAACATACTCAAGGGCAGGGGCAAGGACGGAAAGGCGATCGGTCTGGTCAGCGAATCCGACATGCTGCTCATGGACCAGGATCCGGACAAAGACGGCGTGCTCGGCGAACAGGACCAGTGCCCGTCGCTTCCCGAAGACCTCGACGGGTTCCAGGACGACGACGGCTGTCCGGATTTCGACAACGACGGCGACGGCATCTACGACTCCCAGGACAAATGCCCTGATGAAGCCGAAGATTTCGACGGATTCCAGGACAAGGACGGATGCCCGGATTACGATAACGATGGCGACGGTATTCCCGATTCGGTCGACGTCTGTCCGAACAATGCGGAAACTATCAACAACTTCAAGGATGAGGACGGCTGTCCCGATGAAATGCCCGCCGGCGGTGTTCCTCAGACCGGCAAAGCAGAGAGTGCACCGGCCCAGGACAAAGCCATTACGGCGAAGCCGGAAAAACCAGCCGTACCGGCGGCGGGAAAAGCGACCTCGAAAGACGCCGTACCCGGGCCAAAGGACACGGCAAAAACCGCGCCGGTCCAGGTGAAAAAGGCGCCACCGAAACAATAACCCGCAACCGAGAGGCAGCGATAACCGTACGCTGCCTTCTTTTTACCATGCGCGACCACCGCCACTTTCTTTTTTATGCCGACGCGGTCGACACCCACACGCTGAAACTTGACTCATCGGAATCCCACCACGCGGTCTCCGTCCTGCGCCTGACAAAAGGCGACCGTTTCATGGCGACCGACGGCGCGGGTTCCCTGTTCGAGTGTCGCTGCGACGCCCTTACCAAAACCGGGGTGAGCGGCGCCATCCTGACCCGAAGCGCACATCCGCGGCACCCCTGCCAGCTGCATCTGCTGGTCGGCATACCCGTCCGCAGCGCCTTTGAAACCCTGCTGGTCAACGCCGCCGCGCTCGGCGTCATGCGGATAACTCCGGTGATCTTCAAACATTGTCAGGAGACCTGGTGGGAAGGCTCGTGGACCAGGCAGGAGTCGAGGTTCCTCGGCAAAATGATTGCGTCCATCAAACAGGCGCGTTACCCCTGGCTCCCCCAGCTCGACGCACCGCTTCAGGCCGAGCAGGCGCCGGGTCTGGCAGGTGATTCCTGCATCGTTGCCGAACCGAACGGCACACCTTTCGCCGAAGTCATTGAAATCCTCCAGGTGCGAACAACGCCGGTCGTCGCCGTCATCGGCCCGCCGGGCGGCCTTTCGGAGCAGGAGTCCGCCGCGTTCAAAGCCCGCGGCGCGCTGTCCGTTGCCATCGCCCCCACCCGCCTCACCACCGAACTTGCCGCACTCGTGCTTGCCGCGCAAATCCTCGGCGCCTGCGTCAACAAACCCCGCCTGCCGCCGTTTCCCGAAGCCGCTGCATGACCTCGTCGAAACGCAACATCTCGGGCGTTTCGGGCAGCAGACTTCTTGACCTATAATAAACCGCCAGCGCCATGGCGGCCTCGCCGCTTTTCATTAAGACGGAAACGGTCCGGAACAGCTCCGCTTGGTCCGTGACCGGCACGGGGTTCCCGGACATCGCCGCCGCCACCGGCGCACCGGACTCTCCCCGGGTTTTTTTTATCCGGTACTGCTCCTCAAGCAGGGAAAACACCGCTCCCCTCAGGCACTCCTCATGGCGGCGCAGCATGTCCTGCCGGGCCAGGCGCCCCTTTTCCCTGCGTAACTCCGGATGGTCGTACAGCCGCCGCATCCACCACGCGGCCTCGGCAATGTCCGGTTCCGCCCAGGAAACCGTCCTTTCACCAACCATACCGCGATAGGTCGGAGACCTTACCGGGACCAGCCGGTACCCGATCAGACATGAGTTGCTGTCGCTCATGAAATCCATGTTCCCCGACCAGCCCGTTGCGATCACCGTTTTTTCCAGAAGCATGGCCTCCATCAGGGCAAGCCCGAGACCTTCGCTCCGGTGGAGCGAAACAAGGACGTCACACGACTCATACAACGAAACGACCTCGCCGTAATCCATGCTTCTGTCAATAATGATAATGCGGCGGTTTGCCGATGCGTAATCGCGCAGACGGCCCAGCATCATCCGCAGGTCATGGGGAAAATACTCCGCATTGATCTTGATCACCAGCCAGGCGTCGTGATGGTCGGTAAACGCCCTATTGAAAGCGTCAATGGCGGCCCAGGGGTTTTTCCGCTCCATGTCGCTGGACAGATCAAAACTCACCGCATAACAAACGCCGTTTTCCGGCAGGCCGAACCGGAGCCGATCGGGCCGGTGAAGCGCCGGAAGAAACGCGGTCTGGGGAAAATGCCGTATCCGCGGAACCGGATCGAGCACGGCGGATGCAACCGTCTGCTCAATGAAGCGGCTCGGGCAAAGGATCGTATCCATGGACTGAAGGTCCGTTGCCCAGAAATCCGGCAGGCACGGCAGCTCCCAGAAGGGTACGACGGCTCTCAAATCCGATACCAAACCGGCCCATGCGGGTATTTTTTTCCCTATCTGGCCGACAACCGGAGGGTTGCAATGGAACAGATGCACCTTGTGCGGCAGTGGCGAAACCTCAGGCGCCTTTAGATGGTCAAAGGTATGGTCCTTGCCCGACCGGTTTTCGCTTAACACAATATCAGCAACCGCGACCGGGTGTCCCTTTTCAGTCAGGATACCGATGGTATTCCGTGCGGCCGCACCAAGGCCGCAATGGGCGCTGACATACCCGATGACATTAATTCCCACCATACCGACCGCCAGGTGCCGGCTAGTACCGCTTTACCAGCAGGATAAATTCGACCTCATGCGAGAAAAATCGTTCCCGGTAATCAACCGGCTTCAACGGAAACAGGTCTCTGACCATGCCGTAATGAATCGGGTGCCAGAACCGCAACGTATAGGAAGCCGCAAAACCGAACATCGGGGTGAACGCGATCTCGAACCCGAGGCCCGCGTGCACGCTGCCGCTCCACATCCGCCGCTCTTCGAGGAACTCGTCGATCACCTTGAGTTTCGGATTATTATCGACCATTTCGAATTCGGCGATATCGGTAAAATGGCATCCATACCCGGCATGCCAGTACCATGACGCATCGGTCGAAACGCTCATCGGGTACTGCAGGTCCGCAATGAGATTCCCGCAGAAAAAAACGATCAGCATCTGGGTCGACAAAACCGTGTCGCCGACCACGATCTCCGGCAGGGTATCGTCGATGGTTTTTCCGTAATCGAACGATCCCGACACCTGCAGCCGGAACCCGTTCAGCAGATTAAACCGTTTACCAAGAATCGCGCCGGTGGTAAAAAGGTCTCCCTTGGGAAGCTCCTGCACGTGTTCGTCGTCAAAGGTAAGGTATCCCCTGCGCTCATGAAAATGAACGGGATAGCCGATAAACCAGAGCTTGTCAAGGGGACCGGCAGACGTTGTTGCCGCAGCCAGAAAGAGAAACGCGGACAGAGCGGCGGTAGACGGCAGTGACCGCCATCCCGTTAGTCCGCATTCCGCTGATTTTCCCGTCACCTCTGATTTCATTGGTATCCTGTCAATAGCCCTTTTCCACCTTCCGGCCTGATCAAAAAATGGTATATGCTCAACTTTGGGCCTCAGTTTTGTTTGTCTGTACCGTATTCAGGTGGTGGCACCGCCTTGCCGCAGGATACCAGCAAGCGATCGATGTATTTTCCCCAGGTAAACCGCTCCAGCACCCGGTGACGCGCCCGTACTCCCATGCTCCGCATCTCTCCCGGATTTTCCAGGAGCAGCGTCAGGCGGTCCGCCACCGCGACATGATCGTCGGGCGTGACCAGATACCCGTTGACCCCATCGTCGATGGCGTCAACGATGCCGCCGCTCCGGCCGCCGATCACCGGGACGCCGCACGCGCCTGCCTCAAGAAAGGTGATGCCGAACCCCTCCACGTCCTGTTCGCTTTTCTCGTACCTGCTGACCATCACGTAAACGTCCGCCGCGTTGTACAGGGCCGTCTTGTCGGCATCGTTGAAAAATCCGGTGAACGCGACATGCCCTTGAACCCCGAGGGAGCGGGCCAGCACCTTAAGCCGCTCTATCTCGGCCTCCTCTCCGGTTCCTGCAACGACATACCGGAGCCGCGGCACTTTTGCGGCAACAAGGGGCAAGGCGCGGATGACCGTATCCTGACCCTTTCGCGCCACCACGCGCGCCGCGGTCAGGACGACATGCTTCCCCTCCCAGCCGAACCTTTTTTTGCAGGCGTCCTTGTCCATCACCGTGAACGCCTCCGCGTCCACGCCCGGGTTGATGGTGACAAACGAGGGGAGCCCGAGCGGCCTGAGGCGCCCGGCGACATACGTGCTGAGCGCAACGACCGTATCGGCCCTGTGGAATACGCGACGCATCCGCTCTTCCTTTTTCTTCCCCAGCTGCCGCGTGACCTCGTTGCCGATCGCGAACAGCACGTACCTCCATCCGAATGCCTTTGACAGCCACGAAAAAGCGCGGCCGGACTTCCAGGTGAGCGAATAGAGCACCACCGACCTTCCATACCGTGCGTAAAGACGGAGCCCGAGCAGGCAGCAGTAAGCGTCCTTGCAATGCTTCCACCCTCTGCGCGGTAGGGGCCAGAGGTCGGCCCCGAAACCACGGTACATCGGATTTTTCAGCAGGTCGGCAAACCCGGCGAGCCCGACCGGGAGCCCGCGACGCACCAGTTCGCGCGCAATGCCCCATGCCATCTGCGCGATCCCGCCGTCGGACGGGGGCAGATATTCGTAGACAATAACATGGCGGGTAAGGGGTGTTTTCATGAACTCCAACAGGTCAAAGATCCGTGACTGGAAAATAATCTATTTTAGAACCCGTCGGTTCCCCTTTTCCCCCAGAGCCGGGGATGCCGGTTCATACAATAGAATAAGGAACGGTTTGCCATGTCAAGCAGATCAGTGAAAAACATCAGAATATGGCTGGCCCGGCACGCGGGGATCCCGATCGATTATCGATGCATCAAAGGCCATTTCAACGGCCCGCTCCTGTACCGGAAAATAGCGGACGAACTCATCGCCGGGAGCGTAATCGCCGAGGTCGGCTGTTTCCACGGCCAGTCCACCTGCTTCATGGCCCAGCTCCTGAAGCAAAGGCACAAGACGGTCACCTTCCACGTAATCGACACCTTTGAAGGAAGCCCGGAGCATCAGGCGGAACTCAAGGGCCGTGATTTTTTCGAGGCTTTCCTGCAGAACATGCGCGACGCGAAGGTTTTGCAGATGCTCCAGCCGCACAAGGCGCGATCCGAAGAGGCGGCAAAAACATTCCCTGACGCATCGTTCGACTTCGTGTATATCGACGCGGCGCACGATTACGACTCGGTTAAACGGGACATCGACGCATGGCTCCCGAAGGTAAAGCCCGGCGGCGCACTGGCCGGAGATGACTACCACCCGTCGTGGCAGGGGGTCATGGATGCGGTGAATGAAAAACTCGGCGCCACCGCTCTTCAGATCATCGAAAAAGCGCAGTGGCTCTACCGCAAGCCTTCGACGTCACCACACTGATCCTTTTACCCGCCGGACACCCCATGCGCCTGCTCTTTACCGAAGACGACCCGTTTGTCCACCACCGCTCCCGCGCTTTTCGCGGCGGCCTTCTGCGCAATTTCCACCGGGTATCCGTCAAGAGGGAGCTGTCGGGTTTTCCCCGGGCCGACCTCTGGTTCCACGGCCTGTCGCACGACCCGGCCATACCCTTCAGAGACCCGGTCCGCCGCGCAATGGAGACCTTTCCCGGCCGTCTCGCTTTTTTCCAGAACGACGACCACCTCGGTTTTTCCCTTGAAAAAATTCCGCGAGCTCTCAGGGACCGGGCCTCGCTTTTCCTGCGTAATGTCTGGCCATCGGACCCCGGTCGCATCGATACCGAAATCCGCGACAGAACAGGGCTCCTGAATCCGCTGCTTAAACCGCTTCCCGCGCGACCAGGAAAGCCCCTAACCTCCCGCATGGCGCAGGCGCTGTTCTTCGGCGCCGCCACCGGCGGCACCTCCCACTCGCGCATCGACGCGATCAGGATGCTCAAGGCGCTGCGCGTCCCGTTTCTCGGCGGCATTGTCAGGAGTCCGCACACCCAGGACCCGCCACCCGACCTTGCGGCTGCGCCCCTCGACGCGCGCGGCCACAGCCGCGCGCTCTCCGAATCCGCAATCTGCCTTGCGCTTCACGGCAACTGCCCGCTCACCTACCGGCTGTTCGAAGGGTTTTCGCGCCGCTGCCTGGTGGTTGCCCAAAGCCTTGCCTCCATCCGCTTCGCCGATTGCGGTCTCCTTCCCGGTGTTCACTATGTCGAAGTACGCGAAGACCT
>JAFGOU010000426.1 GCA_016926315.1 Chitinispirillaceae bacterium | reverse complement strand
TACGGGGTCCCAGCGCTCTATCTCGTAGGGAATAAACGTATTGTCTGGTTTGGTAAACCTGATGTCCGCGCCGCCAGCCTGCGCCTGAGAAAAAGTGAAATTTCCGGCGGTCAGCCGTACCAGAACGGGGAAGTTATATACATCGCCTGACACATCCGCCCCGCCCGCCGTCGTGTTCAGAAAGATCCGCCGCGCGTATTGCCACGACGGGTTATACACAACGGTCGTGTCGCCGGGAATTACCGGGACATCGTATCTGATGACGGAACAGGAGGGGATGTTTGTTGATGAATAATAAACAGCTGGAATCGTACCGGCAGGGACCGAATCGAGCGCTACAAAATCGGTGTGGTTGTTTAAAAACGCAAGAAAGGGAGTGCCGGGAAAATAGACGTATCCGGTCAAACTGTTGATGCCTGAGGGAAGCATGACTTTGACTGCGCCGGGAACCGACAACGCTGCTCCTGCAATACGGGTCGTATCTGAGGCTACTGAAATTCCGGAAAGAAACAGCCGTGTCCTCTTGAAAAGATGAACCGCTTGAATGTTGTAGATCCCTTTGAGGGTAACGGTAAATTCGTATCGGCCGTTACCATCGGTCGTGTCTACCATGGCGGCAACAGGCACACTATCGGTCACCGGATTAAACGAACAGGGGAGAAGCATGATCTGCGTGTTCGGGGCCGGGTTTCCATTTTCCTCAGTAATAACTCCCGCCACCTTAAAGTCCGGGTTGTCCGATCCTCCCGTCAAAGAGACAATAGAGCACCGCGCGAGGAGGAGCGCTGTAACGCAGATCGCGGGCAGTGGCCAGATATTGCGCATTGGTATTTATTCCTGCCGGATTTTTTTATTCCCCGCCATTTGTGACACCGGAAAGACCTGGAAAACCACCTCATAGATTTCGTCCGCGGCGGCATCATCCGCCACAAGCGAAAGGATTTTCTGCCGGGTCTCATCAAGTATCCCCCGTACTTCTTCGTAGAGGGATTTACTCATGGTAACCGTAGAATAGGCGGCATATTTTTCAGGCGTTGCGATCGTATCGATGGTCTCGATTCCCTTGAGCAGGACGTCACGGCGCGCCTTTTTTTTGATAAATTCCGGCACGCCGGCGGAGGTAACGAACTCGTCGTTTAAGACATAGCTGCGGGATTCCTCTTTTTTTACCATTCCGGTGTTCACGAGAAGTTCGACCGCTTCCTTAGCTTCAGCGGGAGAAATCGGGGGGCGTACGGCCTTTGCCAGCACCGGGAAATCACCCTTCCAGTCCATCAAAGTCATGAGTTCCCGGATGACCGGATAATACCATTTTTCATAAAAAAAGAACTGGTCTTTATGCAATTGGTAGAATTGCGTCTTGCTACCGATTTTTTTCAAGCGATGGAAATAAAGCTCTTTGTCCGCAAGGGTCTCTGCCTGGTCCAAATAGACAAGGTTTTCGAAATACATTGCCGCTTTGCTTTTTAAGCCCACGCCCTTTATGATTTTCTGGATGGAATCCATCGACAGGTTTCTTCTGCCTTCTATTACCAATGTACAGAAATTGTGAGCATTGAATCCTGCTTTCTTGGCAAAGTACCTTTGCGAAAAAGAAGGTTTCTCTTTCTTCTTTGCGGCAAAATAGTCTTTTAAGAACAAGCGATAGCTGTCGTATTCAAAAATCGACTCAACTATCTGTCCGGGATTATCCATGCGCATGCTTCAGTGTTATTGGGAGGATAAGAGTGCTATAATCAATATAATTATTAAATACATGCTCGGAACAAAATATTTAATAAAGTAGAAACATAAGTTTACACATATCGTTGATTAAATATCAAGTAATAAATTGATATTATTGTAATTACTGCAATCCATTCCGACACATAGACATAATGTAAATATATTTTAGTTTACATCAATTCATGGCCTTTTTATTAAAGATTACCAGAATACCCTTCAAGGTTTTCTGGCTTGATCGCGGCCGTGACGGAAACGGGTGTGGTTATGGAAAATAACGGTGTGCGTTACGACGTTGGTTCGGGCGCGGCAAATTACGGCATAGTATACTCCAGGGGTGATCCTTCCTGTAATTTTACAAGATATACTCCTCCGGAGACGCCGAAATCCTTCCGCAGGTCAATATGGTTTTTAGTAATAGACTTCGCGCCCACCCGCTGGCCTTTTACGTTGTACAGGCCGATCGATTTCGTTCTGCCCTCCCATGCAGGACCAAACGTTACCCTGCCGGCACCTGCGGAGACGATTGTTCCGGGCAATGAAAAGCCGGGCTTGGCTGAGGACTTCTCCGCGACTCCGACCGTCTGCCAGTACATGAGGTTCGCTCCGACCGCGATGGTGTTGATGACCGCTGACGTGCCGCCGTTCACGGCGACCGCTTCAAGCCGCACGTACCGCGCGCTCTGCCGCGGGAACTGCGCTCGTTTGACCATCACGTCCGCCGCCCAGGTCCCGTTCGCCACCTGAGAAAATGTTGTGCCGTTCGTACTGACATGGATGCGGTACGAGGTGATGTTGCCGGTCGTGCTGCTCTCCCGCCGCGGCTGGTACATGAGCATGTCGATGGTGTCATAGACCTTTCCAAGGTCAAGGGTCACGGACTGGGGAAGGACGCCGCTCGAGGTCCAGAGCGACTGCGCGTGGCCGCCGGAAAAGTCATTGGTGTTGTCGATGGCGTTTATGGCGGTACTGCTGTTGCTCGTCGCGGTTGCGCTTGTCGGTGTAATCGGCCGCTCGATGATCGCCGGCTGAGCAGGCAATGCCGCACGCGAAGCGTTCGGGCTCCACGCCGCGCCGACCTGGCCGAGCCGCGTTACGATGGCCGCGTCCATGACGCCGGTTTTGTTCGGCGGGCAGTTGAGCAGAAAGTTGCACCAGCGGGGCTCAAGGGTCGTAAGGTGCTGCGTGATGAAGCTTACGGTCTTGAGCTGTGCCAGGTCCGCCGCGGAGCTGTTCCAGAACCAGTCGCCGGATATGGTGTTCTCCTGCTGCGAAGCATAGGTATTTCCGCTCGGGCAGGTTATGCCCAGCGGCTCCTCGAAGTCGGCGATGTCCTGCTCCCATGCCTCGTATATAAGACCGTTGTGGTCGGTGATGATGCAGTTGGGCTGGAGTCTCTTTACAAGCGCGCGTACATGCTGGTAGGGAAACGCCCAGTGGCCCATGTCCCATGAATAGCCGTCGAAGATCAGGAGCGGTATCTCGCCGTAGTTGCTCAACAGCTCGGTAAGCTGGCCCATGACATAGGCGCTGTCCTGCGGCCACTCGGCGCGCACCGTTGCCGGGTCGGCATAACAGCCGGGAATAGCGCAAGCCGCGTCCCACATCGAGTAGTAAAGCCCGGGCTGAAGTCCGTAAACCCTGAATGAATCGACGTACATCCTGACGATGTCGTGCGGATACGCGCTCTCCATGACCGTGTAGCGGCCGTAGCCCCTCGGCGGAGTCTGCTGTGACGGCCACAGACAGAAACCGTCGTGGTGCTTGGTGGTCAATGCTCCGAACTTCATCTTTGCGGAAACCGCGGCCCGCGCCCATTGCCCGCAGTCAACGTTGGTCGGCGCGAAGGTCATGGGGTCGGTCCGCGGCTCGCCCCAGCCCGGATAGAAGGTGTTCATGTTAAAATGGATGTACATGCCGAACCGCCAGTTGACGCAATCGCTCTGCGCCTGGTAGAGCGTCCTGGTCTGGGCGGAGAGGGATATAGTAAAACACAATATTAAAAATGCCGTTACCTGCTTGACACGGGACAACATGTTATCCTCCTTTGTTCAATGACGATGGACGGGGATTACTTCACTTTGAAGACCTTTACGACATACACTCCTTCCGAAACGCCGAAATCCTTCCGCAGGTCGACGCTGTTTTTCCTGATGTTTTTCACGCCTGCCAGTTTTCCGGAAAGGTCGTACACCGCGACCGATTTCATTGCACCCGCAAGCGCCGGATCGAAATTGACGCGCCGCACCGCCTTCATGATGCTGATTTTCTGCGGCAAGGGAGCTGACGAGGAAGCGGGCTGCGGCGCCGCTATCCCGACCGCCTGGCTGTAGGGAAGGAAGGCGCCCACGGCGATGGTATTGATAACGGCTGGGGCGCTGGTGTCGGCGCCATACAGCCTGAACGCGTCGACGCAGGCGTATGCCGTGCTTCTATTCACGATTTTTATCCTATGGCTGCCTGCTGACAGCGTCGTGATGCTGTAGACCGCCTGCTGCACCTGCCGCGATCCGCTGACATACAGATTGACATTCTGCCTGAAGGTGCCGTCGATATACACATCAACATTCCCCATGTCGCTGTATCGTTCGCTGAGGTAATCGATGCCGGTCCCGTTAAAGGTAAAGACGCAAGAATCTCCTATGACCGTGGAAAAATGGCCGTCGTCGTTATAATCGCCGAGCCCCCTGCCTCCTGAGTAGTACCAGCCGGTATACGTGATCCGCGAATCGTTATTATTTATCATGTTTGACGCGCTGCCGTTTGCGGCAGCCGCTTCAAGCCGCACGTACCTGGCGTTTTGCTGTGCGAACCTCGCCCATTTAATTGTAGAGTCGCCTGGCCACGTCCCCCAGATTCCGCTCGAGGAGGTCCCGGCAGTAATCTGCGTGAACGTCGTGCCGTTGGTGCTCATGTAAATCCTGTACGAGGTGATGTTGCCGGTCGTGCTGCCGAAACGCCTCGGCTGATACATGAGCATGTCGATACTGTCCCTGACTACCCCGAGGTCGAGCGTGACCGACTGGGGCAGTGCGCTCGTGGATGTCCAGAGCGTCTGCGTATGGCTGCTCCCGGAAAAATCGTTGGTATTGTCGATGGCATTGAACGCGGAGCTCGCCGCGCTGGTCGCCGTTGCCGAGACCGGGGTAAAGGGCCGGTCGAGCTGCGGGGGCGGCGTGGGCATGGCCGCTCGCGAGTTGTTGGGACTCCACGCCGGGCCGATCTGGCCGAGCCGCGTGACGATGGCATTATCAAATATCCCGGTCCTGTTCGGCGGGCAGTTGAGCACAAAGTTGCAGTAGCGCGGCTCCAGCGTGGTGAGATGGCTGACGATATCAGAGAGGGTCTTGAGCTGGCTGATGTCCGCGGCGGAGCTGTTCCAGAACCAGTCGCCGGAGATGGTCTGTCCCTGGCATGACGGGTAGGTGTTTCCGGCCGGCGCCGTGACGCCCAGCGGCTCCTCGAAATACTCTATGTCAACTTCCCAGGGCGTTGCGCCGTTGTGGTCGAGAATCAGACAGTTCGGCTGCAGCCGTTTGATGAGCCCCCTGATTACTTCGTACGGAAACGCCTTG
>JAFGOU010000425.1 GCA_016926315.1 Chitinispirillaceae bacterium | reverse complement strand
GTGCCTTGATATGAAAAACGGCCGCGTTGTCAAAGGCGTACATTTTGTTGACATTAAGGACGCCGGCAATCCACAGGAGAATGCCGCGTTTTATCAAAGCGAGGGCGCCGATGAACTGGCCATGCTCGATATTGCCGCAACGCTTGAAAACAGGAAAACCCGCCTGGAATGGGTACGGAATGTTGCTGGGGTGATTACCATCCCGTTGACCGTCGGCGGCGGCATTGCGTGTCTGGAAGACATGGAGATGACCCTTTCCGCCGGCGCTTCCAAGGTGTCGATGAACAGCGCCGCGGTCAAAGATCCCTCTCTGATAAAAAATGGTGCACGAAGGTTCGGCTCTGAACGAATAACCGTTGCCGTCGACGCACGCAGAAACAAGGCGATGCCGTCGGGGTTTGAGCTGGTGGTTTCCGGCGGGACAAAACCGGCCGGCAGGGATGCCGTTGCCTGGGCGCGGGAGTGTCAGGACCTTGGCGCAGGCATCATTTTACCGACCAGCATGGATGGCGACGGCACCCTGGCAGGCTATGATCTTGAATTCACCAGAGCCATTGCGGATGCGGTCACCGTTCCGGTGGTCGCATCCGGCGGCGCCGGGACGCTCGATCATTTTTACGATGGAGTGGTAAAAGGCGGAGCGCAGATCCTGCTGGCGGCGTCGGTGTTTCATTTCAGGACCTTTCATATCAGGGAAGTAAAAGAATATCTCCGCAGCCGGGGACTGACGGTCAATCTTTGATACGGTGGTCTGCGGAATCTCCATTACGCCTTATCCCGCCCTTCGTTTTGCGGCGGTTTCCTTTCGAGGTGGACCGTTCCAGCCATAACGCTTTACATCGTTAATGCATGGCGGTATATTTCATTTAAATGACCTATCGTTCAGAGATGCAGGTTTCAACATGGTTTGGAATGCATCCCTGCGGCGATGGCAGCAACGTTCCCTATCGATTTCGACAACCGTCAACCAGCCTTGTAACCGGAGGGTCCCATGATCACCGCACTTGTTGTCGTTGGGTGTGTCCTTGTTGTCGTCATGGTCACGATTTCCATTTACAACAATCTTGTCCGCCTCCGCAACGTGTTCAAAAACGCCTTTGCCCAGATCGATGTGCAGCTCAAGCGGCGGTACGAACTGATTCCGAACCTGGTCGAGACCGCGAAAGGGTATCTCAAGCATGAGCGCGAGACGCTCGAGGCCGTGATCAGCGCGCGCAACAGCGCGGTTTCGGCAAATGCGGACGCTGCGGCCAGTCCGGGAAATCCGAAAAGCATGCAGGCGCTCATCGCCGCGGAGTCAGGCCTTGCCGGCGCGCTCGGCAGATTGTTCGCGCTCTCGGAGGCGTATCCCGATCTCAAGGCAAACCAGACCATGGCACAGCTCATGGAGGAGCTCTCCTCGACCGAAAACAGGATATCGTTTGCGCGCCAGGCGTACAACGATTCGGTCATGCGTTACAACACGGCGCGAGAGACCTTTCCGGGCAATGTCTTTGCCGGAAGCTTTCACTTTGACCCTGCAACGCTCTGGGAACTATCCGATGCCAGGGAGCGCGAGGCGGTGAAGGTTCAATTCTGATATCAGACCGATGCGCCGGAAAACCGCAGCAGTGCCGGCCATCATTCCTGACCGGGAGGCAAACCCATGGACCATCTGATCAACAGCGAGATCGGCAACTGCCGCATTGAATCAAAAATCGGACAGGGCGGCATGGGTGCGGTGTATAAAGCGCGCCATCTCGGCCTCGACATTCCGGTTGCCGTCAAGATCCTTGCCACGCAGGCGGTCATCGACAAGGCCCGGGAGCGCTTTTTGCGCGAGGCGCGCATTGCGGCAAAGCTGCGCCACCCCCATATCGTGGGGGTCTTGAACGTGGGTTCGGAGCGGGGCATCGATTTCATCGTCATGGAGTATGTGGACGGGAAAAACCTGCGCGAGGAGCTTGCCGATCGGGGCGCCTTTCCCCAGAGCGATGCGATCATGATAACCCAGCAGGTGCTCGACGCGCTCGCCTTTGCAAATGAGCACGGGATCGTGCACCGCGACATCAAGCCTGAAAACATTATGATCGATGCGTCCGGCAATGTGCGCCTTACCGATCTGGGGCTTGCACGAAGCGTTGCGGACGTGAACCTGACACAAACGAGCATGGTGCTCGGGAGCCCGTTGTATGTCGCTCCTGAACAGGCGGACAACCCGTCGGCCGCCGATATCCGTGCGGACATCTATTCGCTCGGGTGCACCCTGTTCCATATGCTGACCGGAGGCCCGCCGTTTACCGGGGCCACGCCCGTGGAAATCATCATCAATCATACCCGAAAGCCGGTTCCCCGGCTTAAAGAGGTCAATCCGGCCTTTCCCGATACGCTTGACAATGTAGTCTTTACCATGATGCAGAAAGCGCCGCAGGAGCGGTATCAGACGCCGCTACAGGCATCGGACGCGCTTAAAGCAGCGGCCTTGGAAGCCGCTGTGCCGTCTGCCTCTGCTGCAGGGCACGGACACCGGGCGGGGAAAAAGCCGACGGTGCCCGTCATGGTTCTGGCGTTGCTGTTGTTCGCGGCCGCCGTCGGCGCGCTTGTGGCAATCATCATGCCGCAAAAAAACCCCTCGCACCCCCTGGCTGCTGCCCGGGAAGCCGTAAAAGTTGAGATTGACGAAACGGGAAAGACTGACACCATTGGAAAAGATTCGGTAACGGCGGTTGCCGAAAAATCCGTCAAACCGCCGGTGCCCAAAGTGTCAAAAAAAACCGAAGCAATGCCGGAACAGAAGGCCGAAACGAAAAGGCCGCCGGCAGTCCGCGATCCGCTGCTGAGCGCGGTAAAAACGGGCGACACGGATGAACTGCTGCGGTTGTTAAACGAAGGCGGTTCACCAAGCGGCCGGAGCGGGGCTGCAACGACTCCGCTGCATGAGG
>JAFGOU010000424.1 GCA_016926315.1 Chitinispirillaceae bacterium | reverse complement strand
CGCCGGAATGACGACCTTGTGACAGTGAGGGTTTTCGGACGGACACTATTTATAAAAAGATCACTTTGATATAACCGTTTGATATATCCAGGATATTCTGACAGCGAACAACCTGTTTTCCTGCCTGTTTTTCACGAACCGACAGTGGCACACGATCTGCTATATCATTTCCGTCTGAAATAAAAACCGTGACTGGAGGAATCCGATGTTTCTTGTCCCAACAGCAGAGCTAAAAGACGATAATGGCGTCATTACCCTCTTTGCCGAGGATTTCAACTTTGCACCGCTATGGAACAAAGAGATCTCCCCTGACGATGCTATCCGGGAAGAGACCGATGAAGAATTCACTATTGACAATGTGTTGCTTGGAGCGGTCTATTCCTGAGGGAAATATGATCTCGCTGCCGGTCTATTCAATCTATTAATTTAAGGAGCAACGTGCCTATGTCATCAACCACTCTTGCGGAACCGGGAAAAATGCTTTTCTCTCCAAAGTCTCCTCTTAACCCTGTAGCGGCTCCCGGATCGTCGCTCTCCCGGGTTTCTCCGGCAGTGCCTCTAATGACCGATGCGGTCATGCGTTCACGTCTCGATCGCGGCATCCTCTCGTTTTTCTTCGACGCGCTGAAGGTGGCGCTTCCGCGGCCGGCTTGGTGGCGAATTGCCCTGAGACTGTTTCTGGCCCAGCGCGCTGCGGCGAAAAAGCGCGCCTCATGGCTCCCGCAGAATGTCCAGGTGCCGCCGTTTATGGTGCTCAGCGTCACGAACCGGTGCAATCTCCGCTGCGCAGGATGCTATGCAAAAGCGTTGCATCACAAAAAAGCCCCGGAGCTGTCGGGCGATCGTCTCAGTGAGCTTCTTCTCGAAGCTCTGGGACTCGGCGTCTCGTCGGTGCTGATTGCCGGAGGAGAGCCGCTGACCCGGACCGATCTGCTCGACATTACCGCCCGGTTCCCGGGCATCACCTTTCCGCTCTTTACAAACGGGATTCTTCTGGACGCCGCGATCGCCAGGCGGTTGCGGAAGCAGCGCAATGTCATTCCGGTCCTGAGCATCGAAGGTAACCGGCTCGAAACCGACGACCGCCGGGGCGAAGGCGTCTTTGCGCAGGTTGAGGCGTCCATGGCAGTGGCCCGCAAACACGGCCTGTTTTTCGGCTGTTCGGTAACCGTCACCCGCAGCAATTTTGACCTGGTGATGAGCGATGACTGGATCAGAAGGTTCTGCAAGGCCGGGTGCCGCCTCTTCGTATTCGTGGAGTATGTCCCGGTTGCGGAAGGCTCCAATGCGCTGGTGCTTTCGCAGGAGCAGCGGCTGTTTCTGATTGACAAGGCGGGAACATCGCGGAAAACATTCCGCTCACTGTTTCTTGCCTTTCCCGGCGACGAGGACCAGTTCGGCGGCTGCCTTGCCGCAGGCCGTGGATTTATCCATATCAGCCCGAGTGGCGATCTTGAACCATGCCCGTTCGCGCCTTATGCCGACCGGAATGTGGCGGAAACATCGCTCAAGCGTGCGCTCGGTTCGCCGCTGCTTAAAAAAATAAGGGAGAACCACGGGGCTCTTCAGGAGACCGCAGGCGGCTGCTCTTTATGGGCAGAGCGGGAGTGGGTAGCGTCGATCGCTGGACAGGATATTATGAATTAACATATTGAATATAATATAATTATGGCAACGGAATCAGTTCTGTATCAAAAAAACTTTGACAGATCAACAGTTTTTGATTATATTACAAACCGACGGTCGGTTTATATTTCACCAATCGGATTTCTGCTCATTATGGCACGTGAATACAAAAAGGACGGCATCAGGAAAGAGGAGATCCTTGAAATAGCCCAGAAGCTGTTTGTGGAAAAGGGCTACGAAGCGACATCCATCGAAGCGATACTGTCTCAGGCAGGAATTTCCAAGGGCGCCTTTTACTATTATTTCAAGTCCAAGGAGGAGCTCATCGACGCGCTGATCAGCGCCATGTCCGGCCAGATCGGCGCGGCGCTCGCCCGGATCATGGACGACGCGACCCTCGACGTGTTCCAAAAGCTCCGCGCGATCCACGATACCAGCCGCTCCATCAAGATCCGCAACAAAGACCTGCTCAAGATGTATATGGTTCTGGTGAACCGTCAGGGCAACGATAAATTGCGCAGAAAAATGGACGATCAGATGCAGCACACCACCCTTCCCGTGTACCGCCGCATCATCAAGCAGGGGATCAGGGAGGGGGCGTTCGACACCCCGTCAGCGGAATTCGCGGCCGAAATGATCATCTGCATGGCGCAGCGGCTATACGACATGATCTGGAAACTGTTCGTCGAACTCGACGACCATCCCGAAAACGCAGGCAGGCTCGACACGATCGTTGACCTGTACGAGGACGCCTGCGAACGGTTGCTCGGCGCTCCCAAAGGGAGCCTTGACATTGTCAAGGAGGCGGATTTTCACGCGTTCAGGAAAAAGGGTGCCGATGATCGCGCAAACCCAGGAGCCGGAAAATGAAATCAAGGAACCACCGGACCACAACACGCACCCTTGCCTTTTTCCCTTCCCTTGAGGATGAAAATACCGTGGAACGGAGGCGGCAGGCCCGCATGTCACCACAGGAACGGTTGCGGGAGGTTGCGCTGTTGCAGGAACGGGTGTGGGGCAAGTGGACTGAAAAACCGATGAAGCGGGTGATTTCATTCGAACGGGTGACGTGGTGAAATACCATGAATATATCCAAAGACATGATCGACTTCATCAGGCTTCTGAAAAAGCACAAAATACCGTTTACCCTTGTCGGTGGGTTTGCGGTCATCTATTACGGGTATCCTCGATTGACCCAGGATATCGATATTCTGATAGACCCCTCGCCGCGTAACGCAAAAAAAATGATCCTGGTCCTGGAAGAATTCGGGTTCGGCGGCGTCGGATTTTCTGAAAAACTGTTCCAGGGAAAAGGTACCGCGGTGCATCTGGGCGTTGAACCGAACCGGATCGATATCCTGACATCGCTGAAAGGCGTGTCCAATGCGGTGATCTTTTCACGCCTTAAAAAGGTTCGTCTGCAAGGGATCGTTATTCCCGTTATTTCGTTGTCCGATTTGATCAGGTGCAAAAAAAATTCAAAACGACTCAAAGACCTCGCCGATGCAGAAGCCCTAGAGAACAGCATACAGAGAGGGAGAGGCCGATGCCCCTCCCCACGAAAAAGAAATTACACAGACAACCCACGGAGGTAGATCGTGAACATCATTGAAACCAAAGGCGTCACCAAGGATTATGCCCTTGGTAAAACGACTGTGCGTGCATTGCGCGGCATTGACCTCACCATCGAAGAGGGCGACCTCATGACCATCATGGGGCCCTCGGGCTCGGGCAAGACCACGCTCCTCAATATCGTAGGCTGCATCGATCAGGCGACCGCGGGCAGCGTCCGCGTTCACGGCGACGAAGTGACCGAACTCGATGATACCGAAGTGACCGACCTCCGGCTCCACCGGATCGGGTTCATTTTCCAGACCTTCAACCTGATCCCTGTGCTCAGCGCACTCGAAAACGTGGAGTTCCCGCTCCTGCTGCTCAAAAAGGACTCCCGGTCGGCGATAAGGAGCAAGGCGGAAGCGCTCATCGAAAAGGTGGGCATCCGTGAATACATGCACCACAAGCCGGCCGAGCTTTCGGGCGGCCAGCGCCAGCGCGTGGCCATTGCCCGCGCGCTCGTGACCAATCCCGACATCGTGCTGGCCGACGAACCGACCGCCAACCTCGACTCTGTCACCGGGGCGCAGATTCTCGACCTCATGAAGGCGATGAACGCGAAGGAAAAAACCACGTTCATCTTCTCGACCCACGACGCCAACGTGCTCAAGTACGCGAAGACCGCGGTCAAAATAAAGGACGGCGTTATTGCGGAAAAGGTGAAGCTATGAACCTCATCATCAAAATCGCGTGGCGCAACATCCAGCGCCACCGCGGCAAAAGCCTGATCATCGGCTCCATCCTTTTTCTGGGCGCGCTGCTCATGACGGTCGGCAACGGCGTGATCTCGGGAATGAACCGGGGGCTGCAGAAAAACGTGGTGGAAGGATTCAGCGGCGACATCGTCCTTGTGTCGGACAAACAGGAGGGCGACAACGTGTTCATGGACATGATGGGCAAGGCGGTGGAGCCGATCAACAACTACAAGGCGATCGACAGCGCGCTCAGGACCGTACCCTTTGTCAGAAAAACGCTGCCCATGGGTAAAAATTTCGCCATGGCGCTCAACGAGGACGGCGGCCTGGCCGACGGCGTGTTCGTGCTTGGCGTCAACATGAAGCAGTACCGTGATTTTTTCAGGGACAATATCACGATCGTGGAGGGGCGCGGACTGGGCGACAACGAACCCGGCGTGCTGGTACCCACCGGCTGGCGCAAACAGTTCGCGGAATACTACAACATCATCTTTTCGCCCGAAGGCGCGGAACTGGACACCGCAACGCTCGGGAAGGACGTGAACTCCCATCTCGACGCCATGTCGGTTAAGAACAGCGTCATCTACATGGGCATGAGCGCGGACAACGCGACCACCGACATCCGCGTGCCGGTGCGCGGCATCATCAAATACCGCTCGCTCAACATGATCTGGGGAATGTTCCCGATCGTGGACATCGAATCGTACCGCGAGTGCCTGGGCTATTTTTCCGCATCGGGAAAGGCGATCGAGATCAGGGGGGAAACCAGGGACCTTCTGGCGAAAAACGACGAAGCGCTCGACGACATGTTCAGCAGCGACGAAATGATCGTGGCGAACGCCGGTGGCAGCGGCGCCGCGGAACTTACCGAGGGCAGCCTGCGGGTCGAACGCGACACCGTTCGCCGGAACGTGGACCTCGACGACGGCACGTTCAACCTCGTGCTCGTCCGCCTGGCCGACGGCGCGAACCTTGACAAATCAGTCAGCGACCTGAACAAGGTGCTTGCCGACAAGAAGCTCGGCGTCCGCGCGCTCCCGTGGAAAAAAGCGATCGGCATGATCGGTTCCATGGCCGTGCTCATCAAAACCTCGCTTTTCGTCTTTGTCATGCTGCTCTTTTTCGTGGCGATCATCAT
>JAFGOU010000423.1 GCA_016926315.1 Chitinispirillaceae bacterium | reverse complement strand
TTCATGGGATTTTTTCAACTCTTCAACAAAATTCATGAATAATCCGGTTTACACTCCTCTTTTTTCCCCCCAGATCACCTTGTGGAGCTGCACTCCCAGCCGCACCGGCGCGTTATCGTCGAGAATCCATTGCGCGAGATCGCGCGGGGTCAGCCTGTTCGTTTCCGGAGAAAAGATGACGGTGACGGTCTCGTGCAGGCCTTCACGGCGCACGGTCTCGACGGCCCAGAAATAATCGTCCTGGTCCGCAATGACGAATTTGCATTCGTCCTCAGGATTCAGAAGGGAGAAGTTTTTGTGCAGAAACGACCCTTCGTGCCCGCTTGACGGGCATTTGATGTCAACGATTCTGATGACGCCGGGCGGAAGGACGGCGATATCGAGGGAACCGTTGGTCTCGACCATGGCGGTATAGCCAAGGTCGAGAAACCGCCGGCAGAGCTGCGGTGTTTCATCCTGCAGGAGCGGTTCGCCGCCGGTGATTTCGACGAGCGCGGTGCGGTGTTCCCTGACAAGCAAGACTATTTCGTCAATGGAGCGCTCTTCACCGTCTTTCCAGGCATAGGAAGTATCGCAGTATTCGCATCGCAGGTTACAACCGGAGAGCCGGACAAAGGAACAGATTTTTCCCGCATGGGTCGATTCACCCTGGATGCTCTTGAACAGCTCGCAGACGTGGAGCATGGTTATCTGAAATAGGCGGCGCAGCAACCCGGGGTTTCGAACACTTCGACCCGTGAAACTATGCCGTCCCATCCGGCGAGGGCGTTTTCGAGTTTGTCGAATATATACCTGGCGATATTTTCCGATGAGGGGTTGATATGGAGCGGGTCGAGCACCGCATTAAGGTCCTTGTGGTCGAACTCGCCGATGACGGCCTTCAGGTGCTGCTTGAGAACGCGGAAATCGATGACCAGGCCGCAGGTGTCAAGCACCGGACGCCGCACCATGACGCGGACAAGCCAGTTATGGCCGTGCAGGTTTTCGCAGGGTCCCTGGTAGTCGTTAAGCCGGTGGGCTGCGGAAAAGCTTGATTCAACGGTTATTTCGTACATACCGATGATAAAATACATCATTACAAAGGATTTTATGCCTGGTTTATGCAGTAAACGATTCACCGCAGAGACCTGCACTGCGCCGGGTCGAAGCGCGTCGCGTTGAAGCGCGCTGAAGACGCACGGTATTGCGCTATATGAAAAATCAAGCATCAGCCTGATACTCCGGCCGCCTGCCCGCTGCGGGTATGCACCCGAACCCGGTGCGCCGGTATCATGCACTATTGGACAGGACCCTGTGGTACGGTGTATTTTCCTGCCACACGTTGCGACCGACAGGAACAAGAATGCATCCGATAAAAAAATCCTCCAAACTCGACAACGTCCTCTACGATATCCGCGGGCCGGTGCTTGAGGCGGCGAACCGGCTTGAGGAGGAGGGCTTGCGGGTCATCAAGCTCAACACCGGCAATCCGGCGCCGTTCGGACTTTTTGCGCCCGATGAGGTGATTCACGACATGATCGTGAATCTCCGTGATACCCAGGGGTATTGTGACTCCCGGGGGCTGTTTCCCGCGCGCAAGGCGATCATGCAGTACTGCCAGGAGAAACATATCGACGGCGTGGAGACCGATGACATATTTATCGGGAACGGGGCGAGCGAGTGCATCGCCATCGCGCTGCAGGCGCTTCTGGAAAAGGGCGATGAGGTGCTGATTCCCATGCCCGACTACCCGCTCTGGACCGCATCGGTGACCCTTTCGGGCGGGACCCCGGTCCACTATCGGTGCGATGAACAGGCCCAGTGGTGGCCCGATGTCGGTGATATCAGGAAAAAAGTGACGAAGAACACCAGGGGGATCGTGGTGATCAACCCGAATAACCCGACCGGGGCGCTCTATCCGCCCCAGGTGCTCGAGGAGATCGTGGCGGTCGCCCGTGAGAACGGTCTGATCATCTTTTCGGACGAGATTTACGACAAAATCCTGTATGACGGCGCGGTTCATGTGTCGACCGCGACGCTGGCGCCGGATCTGCTCTGTATTACGTTTAACGGCCTTTCCAAGGCGTACCGGGTGGCGGGCTTCAGGGTAGGGTGGATGGTGGTAAGCGGCGATAAAAAGGACGCGGCCGATTACCTGGAGGGCATCAATATGCTCGCCTCCGTGCGGCTTTGCAGCAACGTGCCGGGGCAGTCGATCATTCAAACCGCGCTGGGCGGCTATCAGAGTATCAACGACCTGACGAAACCGGGCGGCAGGTTGTACGAGCAGCGTGAAACGTGCCATTCACTCATCAGCGCGATCGACGGTATATCGTGCGTCAAGCCAAAGGCCGCTTTTTACCTGTTTCCGAAACTCGACGTGAAAAAATTCAATATCAGGGACGATGAAAAGTTCGTTCTGGATTTTCTGAAGAGCGAGAGGGTGCTTATGGTGCATGGTCGTGGATTCAACTGGCCCGATCCCGATCATTTCAGGGTCGTGTACCTTCCCGTGGTGGAGGATTTAAGCATGGTGATGGGAAAATTGAAAAGTTTTCTTTCCGGATACCGGCAGATCTGAAGAAAAACAACGGGGACATGGTCGAAAATTTCAAGTTCAGGCCGCCTCTTGACGATATCAAGGAACATGGGTACTATATAGTCATGTGGGAGGGAGTATGATGCGTATCGCTCGAATCATGGTTATTTCCGCGGGTGTCTTTCTGCTTGCCTGGATCATCAGGGAAGTGGTCTTTCAGGGAGACGCCGAACGGGCTGACGAACTGGTTCAGAAAATAAGAATGTGCGGTGTATAAGGCAGTTCCGTTCGTTCACGTTTCGGTTGTAACAGCCTATTTAATCAAACCGTTGCAGTGATTGTACGGGAAGAACCGTCGTTTTGCTCACGTCGTGGATAAACAGAACGAACCGTAAAACTAACCTTGCTACTCCTCCTTCAAACTAGTATTTTCAACACTGTTTTGTCATCGGAACAGGTCCGGTGTGATAAAAACAGGCGGTGTTTTCGCCTGTTTGGCGTGCTCCGGTACCTTGTGCCGCGGAGCCGCCTGATTACCGTTTTTCCGGTTTTGCCGTCCTGGTGCCGATGATGATGAATTCTTGCGGAAGTGGTGGAATTGGTAGACTCGCTAGGCTCAGGACCTAGTGGGCGCAAGCCTGTGGGGG
>JAFGOU010000422.1 GCA_016926315.1 Chitinispirillaceae bacterium | reverse complement strand
GGGTCTTGCCTTCACCGGTACGCATCTCCGCGATTTTTCCCTGGTGCAGCGCGATCGCGCCGATCACCTGGACGTCAAAATGGGCCATGAACGGGATCTCTTTGCCCGTATGCTGGTCCGTGACCAGTCGACGCTCGCCGAGAATACGATGCGTCGCCTCCCGGAACACCGCGAACGCCTCGGGAAACAGGTCTTCAAGCGCCGCCCCCCCGGCGAGACGCTTTTTGAATTCGGCGGTCTTCCCTGCCAGCGCCTCGTCGCTAAGCGCCGCGGTTGCGTCCCTGTGACTGGTTACCTTTTCAAGCAGCGGTTTTAATTTGCGGAGATCACGGTCCTGTTTTGAACCGAGGAAGATGCGGAAAACATCAAGAAGCGTCATTCGGAGGAGACCTTTTCTATGCGTACCGAACGGAATGAAATCCCGGTAATCGTTTTCGTATCGAACAACCTGTTCATTGCCTCAAGCAGATCCAGCTTGAGCGCATCGAGCTTCACTGTTTCAAGGTCGAGGGCACGGAGCGCATTCTGCACCAGAACGCCGATTGCATCCCGCCTGACAAGAACCGTACGCCGCGCCTGCCGGTCGCAGAAAACAACCAGGCTGATCATCATGACGATATCGTCACGGTTCAACACTCTGCAGGGGATCTCTCCGATTTCAACCGAATCGCCGGCCGCAACGCTTGATGACGATCGTGTTGATGAGTCCGCATCCTTGACAAATGGACCTTTTTTCCCCGGGGGCGGACCTTTCGGGACCGCAACCGCGGTTCTCCCCGGCGCGACATCTTTTTCCGCTTCGCCCGGCTTCACCGCAGTCTGCGCGGGTGTTTCCGCCGCAGAAACGGCAAAAGCCGCAGCAGTGTCCAGGTTCTTCCGGAACCCTGAAACTTCATAAATTACATCACGGTTGTTGTAAATACTAATCCCTGCCACAAGAACAACGGGAAGGAGAATGAGGAGCCATTTCCAGGTCCGATTGCCTCGATGAGCGTGTTCTTCCCAGGATCTCTCCGCCATTGCGAACGGCCCTCTCAATCCTCCAATTTTTCAAGGATTTCGCAGAACATCGGCACGCCACGGGAGAATTCGTCAACAAAATCCTTGAGCTCTTTCCGGACATTGTCCGGAACGTCCTTGAAATGGACCCCGATACGGTGCCCTTCCGCACGAGCCTGGCTGTAAACCACGGTCGCCTCGAGCTCGTGGGACCGGATTTTCACCACAAGCCTGGAGCCGATCTTTTTTTCCTGCGGATGAATGAACGCCGCTCCGGTGCAACTTACGTCAAGCAGGGCTTTTTTCCTGTCCTGGTCGGGATTAAGATGTTCGATCCGTTCGCTTGCCCGTTCCACCATACGACCTCTCCTTGATAAAGTTCGGACAACCTGCGCGCATTACCCGCCGCCGCTCCGCCGGATCTCCCTGTTTTTTACGGTATCCGTATTCAAAATGTCAGCCCGGATTTCCCTCGAACACGAAGGGATAAACCACTTCCACCGGACTCGCACCTTCAACGGCAGGAAACTGCCATCGTTTGATATAACGCAGGACCGCTTCGTCAAAATCGCCGTTATTGGTCGTGGATTTGACGACCGATGCATTGGAAACCGTGCCGCTTGGCAGAATCGTGAACTTGACCGTCAGATGACCGGCAAGCTGGGGATCACGCTTGAGCCAGTCCTCATATACCCTCTTGAGACGCTGCGTCTCGCGGGTCACGATCCTCCCGATGGCGGCCTGGCTGCGCTCCTCGATAGTCGACGACTCACCGGAAATCTCCGGCGGACGCGAGGTAATGTTGACCGCGCCGGCTGAAGCGACCTGTGTTACGGTCGCTCGTCCCACTTCCTGTTTTTCAATCGACACCCCAGATACGCGCTCGGTTTTCCTCGCGGAAAGGGACGCCGCATCCACGTTCTTCGTGGCGAAGGCTCCTTTGGTTATGCTGATGCTTCCAATCTCACCGAGATCAGCCGTGGCCGTACCGAGAAGATCGCTGACTTTCGGCCCGCCGCCGCCCTTGCCGCCGGTCCCGCTGGTCGCGGTGATTGCCGCGAAAATACCGCTCGACATCACCTGCTGTTTCACCTGCTCGCGCACTTTTTCACGCACCTCCCGGGTCGCTTCCCTGCGCTGCTCGCGCTGGACAAACGATTCCTTTGCACGGTCGACCGTTGCCTCTTCCTTCTTGCGGTCCTCCGCCAGCGCCTTGCCTTCACCGGATTTTTTCTCGATGCGGGCGACCTCTTTCTCCTCGACCTCTTCCGCCTTCGGTTTCGGCTGATTGAGGACAAGCTGCGCGTACCGTTCCTGGATCTTCTGCATCGCCTTTTCCGAATACACCTCCTCCTTGATATTGACATTAGACAACATGAATATCGTGACGCCGATACCGAGCATCAGCGCCCCGAACAACCCCGTAAAACGCGGCTCCAGCCGACTCAGCGGACTCCGCCGCAGCTTTTTCGGAAACCGGCCTATCGGGCCGAAATGGCTCTTGAAAAAAATCCCCGATGGTGAGGTTACGGGTGCCATTATCCCTTCCTGTACACGACAAGGTTCATCATAGGATACCCGGCCTGACCACAGGTGTACATCACCCGCGTCAATACATTATAGGGAATGACCACATCTCCCTGAATCGAAATCTTTCCCGAAAACTCGGTTTTGAACCGTTCGGCCGACTCACGCGCGCTCTTCGCATGCTCAGAAAGAACCTTGTGAAGCGGTTCGATCATGAACTCCTTCTGTTGCAGAAGCGTCGTATAGGCGGATTCATCGATGACGATATCATTTTCCACCATGATGGTGCTCTGAGAGATCTTCACGCTGAGCGCTTCGCCCGCGTTTTTTTCGATTGTCGAGGTGGGCAACAGAAGCCCCTGAGCCGGCGTCACGAGCTGCCCCTGGGCCGAATAATTCTTGAGCAGGAAGACCACCATGAGCGTAAACAT
>JAFGOU010000421.1 GCA_016926315.1 Chitinispirillaceae bacterium | reverse complement strand
GTCATTGCCGCCGACCTGGTTGACATACAAAAAGGGGACGCCGTGACGCCTGGCGTGTCCGCTGAAAAGAGATGCGCGCAGGTTCTCCTTGCCGATATGAAAAGGCGATGCGGCGATGTTGATAAGCAGCGTCGCACCCTGCGAGGCAAGATCGGCCACCGGGTCCCGTCCATACAACGTCCCGGTCCGGAAATCCTCATTGCCCCATGCGTCCTCGCAGACGGTAATACCCAGGCGCTCCCCCTTGAACGGAAACACCGAGACGGAAGGGGCGGGGTCGAAATACCGTGCCTCGTAAAACACATCGTAGGTCGGCAGGAGGGATTTGTCCTGGAAAAAAACGGTTTCACCGTTTCGGAGCAGCAACGCGCTGTTTGAAAGACGTTTGCCGCTGGCCAGATCATTGGTCCGGGCCATTCCAAGGACGATTCCCACGTCAGGATGTTCACGGGAACAGGCGAGAACCCTTGCCAGTGCGGCCGCCCCGTTTTCAATGAACCAACGCTGCAGAAGCAGGTCCTGAGGCGGGTATCCCTGAATGGCAAGTTCCGGAAATACCACCAGGTCAGGACGTTCCCCTGCAACCGAGCGCACCCGATCACACACTATTGCCGCGTTTCCGGATACGTCTCCGACCACCGGATTGATCTGACACAGCGTAATTTTCATCGTTTTCCCGAAATGGTGTTAGTTCGCTCCCCTCGCTGTAAAATATGCTTCAAACCGAGGCATGGGCAAGAACGGCTGTAAAAACCAGATAACAGTTGCGCCCGTTCTTTCCCAACGCTATTATTGTAAACAGGTTACAGCAACCCGGCCTCGGAAGCCATGAAGGGTACAACGATGTCAGTCTTCGACCTGTCGATTATCATTCCATGCCTTAACGAAGAGGAAAGCATTGCCACGTGCGTGAAGAGAGCGCTTGAAGGCGTTACCCCCACCGGTTTGACCGGAGAAGTGATTGTCGTCGACAACGGTTCGACCGACCGCAGCGTGCAGCGCGCGGCGGACGCGGGCGCACGGGTCGTCCATGAACAAAGGAAAGGGTATGGATCGGCCTACCTCAGGGGGATCAGCGAAAGCAGCGGCAGGTTCCTGGTTTTCGGCGACGGCGACAACACCTATGACTTCAGGACGATTCCGTCCCTGATCGCGCCGCTCCAAAATGGCATGGACATGGTACTGGGATCTCGTTTCAAGGGCAGCATCGAAAAAGGCGCCATGTCGTTCTCCCACCGCCATATCGGCAATCCGCTGCTTACCGCCCTGCTTAATCTTTTCTTCCACTCTTCGGTATCCGACGCACACACCGGGCTCCGCGCCATCAGGCGCGAAGCGCTTATGCGTCTCAACCTTAAAACCACGGGTATGGAATTCGCCTCGGAAATGATCGTCGCCGCCCTGCGCACGAAATTGCACATTACGGAAATACCGATTGTCTACTCCAAAAGGATGGGTGCATCAAAACTCAATTCGCTTTCCGATGCGTGGCGCCATCTCCGTTTTATGCTGCTCTTCAGCCCCACCTGGCTTTTTCTTCTTCCCGGCGCGCTGCTCTTTTCCGGCGGCGGACTGCTGCTCGTGCTCTCAGGCTGGGGCAAACTGGTGTTTTTCCATCATATCTTCGACATCCATGCAATGGTCTTTTTCGTACTGTTCTGTCTCCTCGGGTTCCAGATTATCATGGTCGGGCTATACGCAAAAGCGTTCAGCCTGCGCGAAGGATTTGAGCCGCGAGATTTTTTTCTGGATACTTTCGGCCATATTGTTTCGCTGGAGCGGGGAATCGTGGTTGGACTGGCACTTTTTCTGACGGGTTTTTCCGCGAGTCTCTATCTTGTCGTGAAATGGGTAAAGGTCAATTTCATCGGGCCTTTCTTTGAGATAAAACTATGCCTCTTTGCGCTCCTTTTCATGCTGATCGGTATTCAGATCGTCTTTTCCTCGTTCTTTCTTTCCCTGCTCAAAATCCCGAGAAAATAGTAACCTGTTTTCCCTCGCCTCCGGTGATTGCCGCTTCCTCTGGTATGCCCGGAAGTTTCGATGTATTTTTATTGCAAGCCGGCGGAGCCGGAAAAATGGTTACCGTATGGCTCCGCGGCATAAGGTCCTGTAGCTCGCAAAATATACGCTAAAAGCGTATATTTGCCTCACACAGTACCGAATACGCTTTATTCATAAATTCCAGAGAAGTTTCACCGCAGAGGCCTGTATTGAGCCTGTCGAAATACGCGGAGGACGCTGAGAAAATGCTTCGTTTTGATTTTAGTCATCCCCCTTTTTTTTCTCTGCGCACACTGCGTCTCTGCGGTGAAAGTGTATTTGCTTCATGGTATTATTTCAGATCTCCAACAAAATTCATAAATAATCCGGGTTAAATACCATACCGTTATTTCCCAGAGGAAAGGGGCCTTTACATGTTTGCAGAACCTCGTAACGCTTTTCGCCGGTGCGCGATCGTGTTTTTTCCCGCAGCACTGGCGCTTACCATGGTATGCGCAAAACCAAAGGAAGCGTCTCAGCAATCCCTGCCGCAACAGAGCGGTGTTAAATCTATCGATCCCGCTCCTTTCCACCAGATGGTGGACGACAGCGCGGAGATCAAAGGCGTACCCGGACAACTGCAGAGCGTTGACGTACTGTCGGGGAACCGGTTGAACAAGAGCGTTTTTAAGGACATCAACGGAAAACGGATCTATTTCTGCTGCCCTATATGCAAGGAAAATTTTGAGCAACGGCAGGAATATCACCTTGCTGCCGTAAAAAAGAAAGGTATCCTGCTTGCCGATACGACTCCATCGAACCGGCTGGAAGACATTATCCAGGGTAGTACCGGCATACCCCAGAGCGTCGATGTGGTCTCCGGAAAACCGATCAACCAGTACGTGTTCACCGACCTGAAAAACGGCAAACGGCTCTACCACTGTTGTACGGTCTGCCGGGATTCATTCTATATACATCAGGACGAGTATCTCGACGCGATCAAAAAACGGGGTATTCTCCTGCATGACAAACCGCAGGCGGATTATTAAGATCCACGGGCCATTCCCTCTCCTCGCGGATCGCCGCTCCCGGGGGCGGATTACCGGCATTTGCCAATGATCACGCCCGGGTCAGGCGCTACTGCTCCCTGAATATCTGCATGGCAAAAGCGCTGATCTGGATCTCCTGTTTCTTCCATTCCTCGCGTGAGCTGCGCGACATACCAAGAAGGGTCCCGATGGCGGAATCGGCATTTGCCATCTGGGCGATCTCACCCGGAAGAAGAATGCCGCCAACGCTTGCCCCGCGGCTGACGATGAGCCCGTGAGTGCCCACCTGAATATCCGCAGCCTTCTCCACGGTCTGCGGATCGCCGACCACTGAAAGCTCAATGGTAATACTATCGAGTTCCTCACGCTTGACCGGACCGTTTTTCTGGTTGCCCACGGTTGCCCGCACCGCCATTTCGGCGGTACCGGCGGCGAGGGGCTTGATGGGCAGGATATAGCCGCTGGTTCCCCGCGTTACCGCCCCGCGAAGCAGTTTGACCATACAGCCCCGGGTCATGGTAAGCGCCGGATCGGAGATCGCCGGCAGGGGGATCTCTTTTCCTGTCGCAAGATAGCCCGTAATCGCCCGGCGGGCAATGGCAAGAAGCGTGTCCTGCTGCGCTTCCGAAACGATCGTGGCGCCGCCTTCGCTCACGGCAACGCTCTTCCGGAGCTTGACGAATGGCATACCTGACGACGGACTTTTTCCGCATGACACGGTGATGAGAAGCATGCTGGAAGCAATACTGATCACTGCGATACCGTGCCGGTCGATTATTTTCATGTTCTTCCCTTTCAGTAAAAGATGGTAAGGAAAAATATAATACGCCTAGCCGCCTCCCGGATATTCCGCCGATATCGAAATGCCCGAAAGAAACGCGTCAGCCGTTCTGCTGATGGAAAACGTGCGGCTTCGCTTGCCTGCATTGATTCCCAGACGGTTTCTCAATTCAGGATCGGCGCTCAACCGGAGTATCGCTGCTGCCAGGTCCTCCACGTCATTCAGACGGCAGAGAATACCGGTCTCATTGTGCAGAATCGCGTCACGGTTGCCGATGGCGTCGCTGCCGATGGCCGGAACACCGTACGCGCCCGCTTCAAGTATGGTGGTCGGGTATCCTTCCACCACCGACGGAATCACCAGCGCATAGCTGCTGCGGTAGAAGTCCGCCATCCGCTCATGCGGTACCACCGGATCAAGGGTAACATTCGCTTCGAGACCATAGCTTCGAATGGCTTTGCGGACCATGCGATACTGGCGACCGCTGCCCACCAGCCGGAATTGCACATCAGTAAGTCGTCCCTTTCCGGCAAGTAACCGTACCGCATGAAGCAGCACAAGCGGATTCTTGACCCCCTCCATGCGCGCTGCAAAAAGGAATTGTTTCCTCCCCCCCCGATACAACGATGGTTCACCGGACACCACCTTGACCGCATTGGGCAGTACGACCGGACAGGGAAAAACGCCATAGCTCTTCGCGAGATCCAGGAGGCCGGGAGAAATGAAAAAATTGACCGACGCCCGGCGCGCGATGAAAAGAAACGCCCGTCTGAACAGCACTCCCGCCCCATGCGCGCGGTTCTGGGTCACTTCCGTATTGTGATACCAGACCGCATGGGGAACGTTGAGCAGCCGCCGCAGCACGATACCGGCGATGCCCGCGGGAATCGACATGTTCGATACCAGGAAATCGAAGCCCTTCAATCCGCCGGATATTCCCAAGAGTATCGTCTGAATGATGAACAGAAGCATTGCCGGGACAGAAGTGACAAACCTGGCGCGCCGGAAGGTGGGAAAATAGATAACCGGAAAGGGGAACTCCCTGCGAATCGCCCTGGGCGGCGCCGCGGTGCAGACCGTGGTCACGATACCCCGCCGCTGCAGCTCTTCGCAGAGCATGGCGAGAACCCTGCCTCCCCCTCCTCCAAGCGGGGGAAACTCATGGGAAAGCATGAGCATGTTTCGCGGGTATTGCGCGTCCATACACTCCCGTTCGTCAGGGATGCGCTTGCGGTTTAGCGGACGATAAGCGAGGTTCCCGTCATTTCCGCCGGTTGCTCGATCCCGAGGAGTTCGAGCATGGTCGGCGCGATGTCACACAACCAGCCTCCGCTGCGAAGTTTGAACGGTCCCGCACCGATTACGGTCAGCGGTACCGGGTTGGTGGTATGCGCAGTCATCGGCGATCCGTCCTCAAGTCTCGTCTGTTCGGCATTGCCGTGATCCGCCGAAACAATGCACGCACCGCCGCGCGCCAGGACCGCCTCCACCACGTCATGCACGCAGGTATCGACGGTCTCAACCGCTTTGATTATGGCGTCGAATATTCCGGTATGCCCGACCATGTCGCCATTGGCGAAATTGCAGATGACCACGTCATAATCGCCGCTTTTAACCGCTTCCACCAGTTTGTCGCGGACCTCGAACGCGCTCATCTCAGGTTTCAGGTCGTACGTGGCAACTTTCGGACTCGGTACCAGGCAGCGATCTTCCCCGGGAAAAGGATCGTTGCGCAGGCTGTTGAAAAAAAAGGTCACATGAGCGTACTTCTCGGTTTCCGCGCCGCGGAACTGCCTGAGGCCGTGCGCCGCGAGTACTTCGCCGAGATTATTGACGTTCTCAACCTCGGGATATGCCTCGTCGAACCTCCCGTTGTCGTAATAGTGGGTCATGGCAACGAAACAGGGCAGCTTGAATGGCCGCTCGAAATGGGCGAACTCCGGCTCGACGAAAGCCTTTGTCAGTTGTCGTGTACGGTCAAAGCGGAAATTGAAAAAAATGAACGCGTCGTTTTCGGCCATGCCCGGGTAATCGATCAACCGCGGCTTGATGAACTCATCGGTTTCACCCGCCGCATACGCTGCGGCGACCGCGGTCCGCCAATCCGCAGCCGCTTCCCCCTGCCCCTGGACCACGGCACGGTACGCCCGTTCGGTCCGGTCCCAGCGGGTATCGCGGTCCATGGCAAAATAACGACCCATGACCGTGGCAATGCGGCCGACACCGGTCTTTTTTATGCCCTGCTCCAGAAACGAAAGGTGCTCTGCCGCAGAACGCGGCGGCGTATCGCGACCGTCAGTGATCGCATGGATCAGCACCCTGTCCAGCCCCTGTGATGTGCAGAGCTCCAGCAGCGAAATACAATGACGGGTGACCGCATGCACTCCTTCCTCCTGGATAAGGCCCATCAGATGCAGGTTGCTGTTATTTCGTTTGGCGCACGCTATCGCCTTGAGAAACGCCTGGTTGGTGAAAAAATCACCGTCGGATACCGATTTATCGATACGGGTAAGGCTCTGGTAAACAACCCGCCCCGCGCCGATATTCAGGTGACCGACTTCGCTGTTTCCCTGGTATCCCGCCGGAAGGCCGGCACTCAAGCCGGATGTTTCGATAAGGGTGGTGGGAAAGTTTTTCTCGTAATGGTCGGTAAAAGGTGTTTTTGCCATGAATACGGCATTGGAAGCCTCGTCCTTTCCCTTCCCCCACCCATCGCGTATGATTAAACAGACGGGCCGAACTGCCATGTAGGTCAGCTCCTATTGTTCGCGTAGCAGGAATGGTGCGTATCACTGCAGCTCAATCAGCCGCCATGATTCTTGTAAAAATCCCAGGATTCTATCCGGCCGGTTCCGTTACAAACCCTGCATGAGCCCGAACCGCCGCAATAGGTACATTCGCCCTTGCCGCCGCAAAAAGGGCACTGCTCTTCATACCGGCTTTTTGCGATCCCTTTTTCAGGCAGGTCGGGCACCACCGTCACCCGCTTCCCTTTCCCATGGCAGAATTGACACTTTTTCGTTCCCTTGCAGTAGGAACAGGTCCCTTTTGCGGTAACGCAGAACGGACATTCGCGCGGATCGTAACGCTCTCCGCGTTTCTCATCCCGTGCGCAGGAAATGAGGGCCGCACCAGGGACTGTCGCCAGAAAATGTCGCCGTTTCATAGGGTAAAAAACCTCCTGACGTTTCTTAATGATTCCGACAAAATACAGATAAATATACCATCAGGCAGCGCTCTGATGCACGGAACATCTCCCGCAGAGGAAACCCTTTCCTATTTTAAGCACTCTTCCCCGGCATCTCTTATTTTACCGGCAGGGAAGATCGGCCCACAAAATCCTGTACCCGGCCGGGAAAGCATATGAGCTACTACTATCTTGAAATCACCCGCGGCATTGAAATCGGCCGCCGGTATCTTCTTCCCGACGGCGCGGTGAGTATCGGCCGGAGCTCACAGAACACGGTCGCGATCAACGCTGCCGAGAAAAGCGTCTCAAGTCACCACCTGATAATCTACAAATCTCCCGAGCGGATCATGGTGCAGGACCTGCAGAGCACCAATGGCACTTTTGTCAATGAGATAAAAATCGCCGAAAAGGAGATCATGGACGGCGATGAAATAGGTTTTGGGCAGGCCGGCCCCCGGCTGAAACTGATATCCTCGGCCATTGAGCTCGAACTGCAGGCTTCGCCTCCCGACGCTGCAATGACGACCGGCATCAAAACACAGGAGGATGACCTTTCCCCCCTTAAAAAAAAAATGAACCGGGAGACGCTTCGTAAAGGCGGCGAGTTCGACTACCTTAACGCCTCATCGATACACCCGGCGCATAAAAAAAAAGGCGGGGACGACGACACGTCGATCACCATGCAGATCCAGCAGAAGCTGGTCGAAAACAAGCTGGAGGCCGATGACGTCCACAAGCTCATGAAGGACGGCAAACGGCTGGAACGGCTCATCAACGGCGGTAACCTCGGCAAAACGCAGACCAACATGCTGCGGTCCATGTACACCGCCAGCAGGAACACCCACCGGAACTGGCTCTATATCGTATTCGCCATCGCGATCGTCTCCGTGGCGGTGGCGACCTTCTTCGCGGTTCGCTCGTATCAGTACCAGCAGATCATCGGCAAGGCGCAGGATTTGCGCAAAGACCTTGACGAATACGACCGGAAGATCGCCTCGGCGAAGAAAAACCCCGAAGCGAACGATGACGAGCTCGAAAAGCTGATAGCCGAAATGGAACGAAAGGAAAAATCCTTTTCCTCGCTCCAGACGCAGATCAATGAGACCGATTTCGACAAGTTTTATTCCGACCCTATTGAAAAAGAGATCGATCGCATCCTGAAGCAGTTCGGCGAATCGGATTACCATATCCCCAAGGAGATGGTACAACGGGTCAAATACCATATCCGGGTCTATTCCGGCGACCTGCATGATGTCATCGGCCGCTACCTTAAACGCAAAGAGAAATACTTTCCCATGATCCATAAAATATTCCGGGAAAAGAACCTTCCCATCGAGCTTGCTTATGTTTCCATGCTCGAAAGCGGGTTCAATCCCATGGCCCTCTCCCATGCCGGGGCACGCGGCCTCTGGCAGTTCATGCCCGCCACCGGAAAACAGTTCGGTTTGCGGCAGGAAGGCACTCTCGACGAACGGACCGACCCTGAAAAAGCCACGATCGCGGCCGCCCAGTATTTCAAGGAGCTGATCGGCATGTTCGGCGGTAAAAGCTCGGTGATGCTCTGCATGGCCGCATACAATGCGGGCGAAGGCCGCATCATGCGCGCGCTCCGCAAGATCGACGACCCGATGCGCAACCGCGACTTCTGGTATATCTACCGGAAGGGATACCTTGCCGAGGAGACCAACGAATACATCCCGCGGGTGATCGCCCTGATGATCATTTCGGAAAACCCGCGACAGTACGGGTTTGCATCCATACCAACACGGGATATTGCTACTCTTGAGGCTGAAAACGATTTCGTCGAAATCGGATCCCGCCGGAACTGACCGTGGGCCGCCCTGCCTCCTATACCGTTGTCCCTGCCGAACAATGGGAAGAAACAATCCGGCGCCTTGACCAAATCGCCCGCTCGTGCGAACTCTGCCCGCGCCGCTGCGGCGTCGACCGATTCTCCGGCGAAACCGGCTTCTGCGGCGCGCCCGGGGAATTGATCGTCTCCAGCATCTTTCCCCACCATGGCGAAGAGCCGCCGATTTCAGGCGCCGGCGGATCAGGCACCGTTTTTTTCACCTTCTGCACGCTTCAATGCGTCTTCTGCCAGAACTACCAGCTTTCGCACCTTGCCGAAGGCAGACCGTACACGGTCCCCGAACTTGCGGAAAAAATGAGGGGCCTGCAGGAAGCTGGCTGCCATAATATCAATCTCGTCACCGCCACCCACTTCCTCCCCTGGGTGGTACGGGCGCTCAAACAGGCGGCGGAATCGGGCCTGACCATTCCGATTGTCTACAACTGCGGCGGGTATGAGCTTGCGGAAACGCTCGCACTCCTCTCCGGCATCGTGGACATTTACCTGCCCGACATGAAATACGGCAATAACGAGTCCGCCGCCGCCTACTCAGGCGCAGGAGATTACGTGGAAGTCAACCGGCGTGCCGTTAGCGAGATGTTCCGCCAGACCGGCCCGCTACGGCTCGACGAAAGCGGCATCGCGTATCGCGGCATGTGCATCCGCCATCTGGTCCTGCCGGAAAACCGCGCCGGCACCGCCGAGATCCTGCGTTTCCTCCCGGCCTGTTTCGACCCCCACGACCTGTATATCAGCCTCATGGCGCAGTACCGGCCGCTCCACCGTGCCGTTGATTTTCCCGAAATCAACCGCAGCCTCACTGCCGGGGAGTATGAACCATTCAAGCGGGAGTGCATCGAACAAGGGTTGAACGGATTTTATCAGGAACTGGAACGGATCGACCGGGGGTTTGTCATCGACTTCAACAAACGGAAGGAGGAGCGGCTCACCGGGAACGATTAATCGAAACGCGACTGTTCAGGAAAAACGGGAACCTTTTGCCCGGGCCTTCTTCGGCCTTCGCCGGTCGTGCAACTGCGCCTGTTTTTCCGCGGCCCTTAGAAAAAACCGGGCAAAACGGAACACCATTCGGAGTGCAAAGAAAAGCACCGCGACGCTCCAGTACCAAGCGCGCTGTTTTGGTCTCCAGAACATACCGTAAAAAATATACTGTCCGCCCCGACCTCATGAAAAAAACATCATTATCTCCTGCCGAAATCAGAAGCTTCCGCTCCATGGTCAGAGCGTTCTATAAAAAACACGGCCGCACGCTCCCCTGGCGAACGGTATTCGATCCCTTCTCAATTTTCATTTCAGAAATCATGCTGCAGCAGACGCAGGTCGACCGCGTCGCTGAAAAATTCCCGCCTTTTATCGCCGCGTTCCCTGATTTCATCGCCCTTGCCCGCGCCCCCCTCTCCACCATCCTTGCTCAATGGCAGGGGCTTGGTTACAACCGCCGCGCGCTCAATCTTAAAAAAGCCGCCGAAATCATAGCTCGCGATCACCTCGGAAACCTGCCCGACTCACCGGAGCTCCTTGTACGTCTTCCCGGCATCGGTCCGGCAACCGCGGCATCGATCTGCGCTTTCGCGTTCAACAAACCTTCGGTGTTTCTCGAAACCAACATACGAACGGTACTGATACACCATTTTTTCCCCAACCGTAACAAGGTAACAGACAAAGAGCTGCTTCCCATTGCCACACAGGTGCTTGACCGGAAACACCCCCGGGAGTGGTACTCCGCGCTCATGGATTACGGTACCCGGCTCAAGAAACGCCACGGTAATGTTTCCCGCCGCAGCGCGCACCATAAAACACAGCCACGCTTTGAGGGGTCGCGTCGCCAGGTGCGGGGTGCGGTCCTGAAAACGCTTCTTGCCCGGCCATCGCTCACGATTGACCAGCTGTCCGCCTTGATCCCCGCGACGCGAGAAATCATCCGTCCGGTCACGGAACAGCTTGTCAGGGAAAATCTCCTGGTCCATGGTAAAAACCGTTATCGGATACCATAGAGTATTTTTGCCAGATATGGAAATCCCAAATACCTTCGGCCTCTACGCCATCCTCACCGATCCCGTCAAAGGGTATGAGTACATGACCCGGCTGCTCGTTGATCACGGGGCATCATTCATCCAGCTCCGCATGAAACAGGAGCCTGCCGGCACAATCCTGGCCAATGCCGAGAGACTGCGCGCCATTACCGCCGGCTCCGGTTCCCGCCTTATCATCAACGACCATCCCGGCATTGCCGCAAAGGTCAATGCCGACGGCGTACACCTCGGCCAGGAGGACCTCCCGTTTGCCGACGCCC
Source organism: Chitinispirillaceae bacterium (assembly GCA_016926315.1). The sequence continues at coordinate 2,962 of JAFGOU010000421.1, read as the reverse complement.
GCGCGATCGTGGGTCCCAATGCGATCATCGGCCTTTCCACCCACTCCCCTGCCCAGACCATCGCCGCATGCGCCCTGCGGCCGGAGTACATCGGCGTCGGCCCGGTCTTCCCCACACCCACCAAGGCAAAGGCCGACCCCGCACTAGGGCTTGACGGCATGAAAACAATGCTAGCGGCCGCCACCGTTCCCGCAGTGGCGATCGGCGGCATTGACCTTACGAACCTCCGTGACGTCCTGTCCGCCGGCGCCAGGAATTTCTGCATGGTGCGGCAACTCATGCAGGCAAAGGAGCCGGAAAAGGTGCTGATGGAGGTCGGGAAGATTTGTGGGGAATTTTTTTAAAATATTTCTTTGTTAACCGTCTCATAATAGTATCTTCACCGTCACCATCTGCATGGGTCTAAATCGTCCGAGATCGGTTCTCCTTTCGAATTTCGAGTTTGCCTTTTCGAATTTTCTATTCCCCCACCTTCACCCGTATCCCCTCCGAATGGCTCGTAAACTCCGGCGCATACATGCACTGGATGGAGGTGATGCCGTTTGAAAAATCGCCCCTGTGGTGTACGATCAGATCATACTCAAAAACATGCGTACCCTTGCGCAACGAGGCGAAGAAGAAGTGTGTTGCCGCATCACGGGTGCTCTCATAATACCCCAGCCCGCCCTGCCACCGATAACCGGAGAATACGGTTACCGGTTCAAATCCCGCTGCGCGAAGGTCCTTCATATGTACATATTCAAGGTCCCGGTCAACGCGAAGTTCGATGCGCACCGTGATCCGGTCTCCCGCCTTGAGGGCGGTCGTTCCGTTGACCGGCTCCAACACCGGACCGCGGTCACTGTTGCGCTTATGAAAAAGCTTCTTGTTGAGGGTAAGCGGCGTTGCGGCATTAGTGATCTTGTCAAGCTGCTCGAAATACTGCCAGTACAGCGCTCCCCATGCCACGCCGGAGTGTATCTTGGAAACCTTTACCCGACCCATTTCAGGCTTGATCTCGGTGCCGCTCCATGAGGTCTTGAAATAGCCGGTCCCGGCCTCAACCGAAACGTCCTTGAGCTTTTTCGGGTCGATCATCATCGTGCCGAGTGTAACCATCACGTCGTTGCCCCGTGCCAGCAGGCCGGCGCCACGCAACAACAATGCGTAGCATGCCTCGGCCGTGGCCCTGGTGGTCTTCCAGTTCTGCGTCTGCTTGCTCTTGAGAAGCCATACCTTCATGGCCTCGACCGAAACGCTGTCACGTGCCACTTCGTCGAACGCTTCAATATAAAGAGCCTGAGCCTCTATCGGCGCCTCATACCAGGAATACCCTTCATACCTCTCTTTCCAGTACATCCCCATCTCTTCACTGTGGAGCGCATTTTCCCGAAGCGACTTTATTATGTCCATCGGAACGTCTTTAACACCTTTACGGCTAAGCGCAAGGGCGATCATACCCTGCTGGTAACGGTTCGCGCGTACCCAGTATTTTGACGCCTGATTCATATAATAAGCAAACGCTTTCCTGTTGTGCTCGTCAACCGCTATCCCGCCGAAAAAGGTCCTGCCGTACAGATAATAAATCTGAAGCGGGCCGAGGTTATTCGAATCAAGGTTCGCCCCCTGTTTGACGACCCGCTCGTAATCCTCACGAATCCGGTCGTCGGTATACCGTACCGCCCGTTCCACCATGGTTTTAAGCTCTCCGTCTTTTGACAGGCCGGTCATTTTAAGTTTCGTCAGCTTTCCAAAACCGGTCACGATATACTGCGTGATATACCGGTCCTCGGGCATGCCGTCGAACCACGGCCAGCCACCGCTTGACATCTGCATTTTTGCGAGGCTGCGCTGCGCTGCCGTCCGTTCGTTCGACATCCTGTTGAGATCGAACAGAAGCGCAATCCGTTTTTTTGCCTCAGACTCGTTTTTGCCGTCAAGCACCCAGGGTGTCTCTTCGAGAAGTGCGCTTTTAAGCTCCTGGTTCTTTTCGAGGCTCGAAAGAAGCGTCCCGTGAGCGCCGCGCTTCCATGCTTCAAAGACCGCCCTGATTTTCGGCGTGGCATTGGCAATGCCTGACGCCAGGGTGTTCGCATAATAGCGGGAAAAAATCTGTTCTGCGCAATCATAAGGAAATTCCATGAGATACGGCAGCGCCTGTACCGCGTACCAGGCCGGATTCTGGGTATATTCGAGCGTCAGCCGGTGATGACGAAGCGTGGGCGAGCCGGCACTCTGCGATACCAGCTTCTCAAAGGTGAATTGCTTCTCGCCCTTTCCCCTCATTGGCAGCGGCATGGTCTCGGTGACCAGCGTCCGGTTGGTCAGAATCGGCAGGGTGGTCTCCTCGCCGTCGGAAAAATCGCCGGCTTTGGCAACGATCCGCACCGTGACCGCGGGAATGCCTTCCGGTACCGCGATCGTCCAGAACACCACGGCCGAGAGCCCTCTGCTGACGACAATTTTTTTCACCGGGCCACGATTTCTCATGGCGGTATCAACCGGTTTCATGGTGGTAGCGTCAAACAGCATAAGCTGGGCGGATCCGGCGAGCGATGAATCGGACAGGTTAAAAATCTTTGCCGAAAGCGCAATGGTATCATGTTCGCGCAGGAATCGCGGCAGGTTCGGCATGACCATCAGCGGCTTCTGGGTAATCAGCTCCTTGGTTACCGAACCGGACTTCAGGTCGCGTGTGTGGGCAAAACCGAGCAGTTTCCAGCGGGTAAGCGCCTCGGGCATGGTGAACGACACGACGATCTCGCCTTTGTCATTGGTGGCAAGCTTCGGGAAGAAAAAGGCGGTTTCGTTGAGGTTGGCGCGTGCTTTAATGCGGGAAAGGTCCGATGAAACCGCGGCCTTCGCAGCGCCACGCCCTCCAATACCCTTTGCGGTAGAGCCGGTCGTCTGTTTCGCCTTTTCATCGGTCATGGCATCACCGGCAGACGCCTTCTTCGCCATCCCCGCTTGAGAAGCCATTGCC
>JAFGOU010000420.1 GCA_016926315.1 Chitinispirillaceae bacterium | reverse complement strand
TTCCCTGCCACGACAGGTCGTTGAGAATGCCGGGGAGGGGTGCCGGCGGTTCGAAGGACCACGAGATATCGATGGTCGATTTGCGTACGTGCAGGTTCGAGGAGGAGTCGTAAACCTCCTGCTGCTGGAGAAAGTAGTCGCCCGGCACGTACGGGACATACTCCTTGCGCGCCGAATCGTAAACGTGGGTCCCCATACCCTTGCCTGCGTATACCGGCACCTGTATGAACGAGGAGGCGATTTCGGAGCTTGCGCGATAGTGCTGGCGGCTGGAAAAAAACCGCGACCGGGGTTCGATATCGCTGGTAAGGTCAATGAGCATGGTCGTGGTGCGGCCGGCGGTGCGGTCAACGGTACGGTCGAACGCCGAAGAGCCGGAGAGGCGCCAGGAGGCCAGGATGGCATGGTCCACGGATTGCTCCCAGCGCGCGGCGTAACCGGTGTCGATGGAAACGAATCGTTCCGGCGTGCTTTTCCGCTTTGACAGATAGGACAATTTCTGGCGCAGGCGCAGAGGTTCGAACTCCCAGGTAACGGCGCCTTCATAGAGGCCGGAGCCGTTGCCGGACGTATCGCAGCGCCACTCATCCCGATAGAGAAGACCGAGGGCGTTTTTGGGAAGCGCAAGCGTGGCGGATCCATATTCCCTCTGTCCGGAGCCCTTTTCGCCCTCAGCGAGGTGCCGGAAAAAGGATCCGGTGTAATCGAGCGACAGTCGATCGTCATACAGGCGGTATCGCGCGGAGGGGACGAGCTTGTCGGTGACAAGCATGTTGGACGAGAGCTCCTGGCCGTAGGAGAGCGAGGTCTGGAAATGCGCCAGTGGGGTAACGCCAGCGGTCGCGTCCCACAACTGGCGCTCGACCCGACCGAGGGAAAGGCGGGTATCGTTCCACAGCTCTTTGCGCTCGTGGGCGGTGATGACCTCTGCGTCGAAGCGCTTCGAAGTAAACCGGTGGGTGCCGGAGAGCCATGCCGACCGCTTGTCCTGCCTCTGTGAACCAGCGGTAAAGGAGAGTGCGGTGGCCGAGGCGCGGTTGTTGTCGTCATCGAGCGATGAAAACAGGTTGCGGTCGAGATCCTGGCCCGCGATATTGAGCTTTGCCGAAAGCCAGGGAAGGGACAACGCGGCCTGGATTTCGCCGGTTCGTCTGGCGCCGGCCGCCGTGATCGGCGAGCGGTCGGTATGAGTGGCAAGAGCGGGAGCGCAGGTGTCGTAGATAGATCCGCGGTGGTCGGTGAACGCGACGCGATAGCGCCCGGACTCGCCCGGAGAGAGAGCCCTGAACCAGACGTAATAGAATCCGGCAACGGAATCGGGAGCGGTGACGTCGAAGGGTGTGTAGACAAAAAGGGAATCACCGTCAACGAGGCGTTTTTTGTATAGCGCATAGAGCTGGCTCTCCCTCGCCACATCGTTGGGATGCACGGGACGCGCGGTCGAGGCTTCGGGGATGCGGTCTCCGGCAACTGCGAGAGCCTGAAGGTCCGCCGGGGTCAGGATGAGGTCAAGGGGGTGGTTTTTGTTGTCGTTCTCCGACCAGAACACTCCCAGCACGGAAAATTGGGAGTCGGTGCCTGCGATACCAGCCGAGCCGCCGGCGAGGGTCCGCTGGTAGTTGAACAGCTTGTACTCGTACTCGAAGCGGAGCAGGTCCTCATTTTTTATCGGGCGTTTGGGGGTGAAGGTGATGGTACCGAGTTCATAGTCAACGATAAAATCCCTGTCCGCCCCCTCGTCGAGGTCCCTGCCGTTCAGGCGGACCCTGACCGTTCCGCTCACCGGCTGAATGAAGTCCTGTTCGCCTTTTCCTGAAAGATAGTAGGGTCCCTGCACGCCGGTGCGTCCCTGTTTCGATTCGATGGTGACATTCCCGCCCGAGAGTGCGCCGAAAGCACCTGCGGAAAGGCGCGTTTTTTCCGGAGTGATTGTCACCGAAAGACCCTTGATCTTTTTCCTGCCGCTTACAAGCCCGGAAAACGGCCATGCCGCGTACTGGTCTCCGGCGACCGCACCGTATGACGGGTCCTTGAGCGCGAGATAGATCATGTCGAAATCGCTGATCTCGCGGGTCGTACCATCGAGGGACGACCCTTGATCCGAAAGGTGTGCGGCGACCGAGGTCCCGGGCTTGAGGTCGCCGCCGATGCGTACGTCAAGCCCCTGCTCGAGGTTCACCTGCCCGAGGGATCCGAGCGACATGCCGAAGCTTTTATAACCGGAGACGGTCAGGTTGTCGTCATGGGTTTGCATTCCTGCGGTCCTGGCCGTGGTGTCGAACGTACCCGCGGTGTCGTGAAGGTCGAGCCAGGTTTTTGGGTAGAGCGAAAAGATTTTAGGGACGCCGTAAAAAGCGGAGGAAAAGGAGACCCGGACTGCCGCCCCGCTGTCCAGGGGTTCTGAAAAAAGCAGGGCATTGTGGTCGGAAACGAAGGTCCATTGCGGAACCGGAGAGGAGTCGGGCATGGTAATGGAGAGGGTCGAGGTATCGATAAACGAGGAGCCCAGGTAGTAAGGACCCGGACCGCCGTTGCCGGTAATTGTGGTGTCGACCTGGGTGGCGCGAGCCGGAAAAAAAACAAAAAGCAGAATAATGAATATGGTTTTGCTGGAAATTAACCAGCATGTTGATAAAAGTCGGATCGTGCTTGCCGGTTGTTTTTTCATTGCTGACACGGTAAATATATGATTTTAATCAGGCGGAGAACGGTTCTTTTTTCGCCGGTTCGGACAAGGGGGGCTGCCAGGGCTAAAAACGGAGCCGTTTTCCGTTGTAGTCCAAAAAGCGCCCGGAGTTCGACGCAATAGTTCCCGTGACCATACCGAAAATCCCCTGCGCCGCCTCTTCCGGAGCGATGTCCGCGTTCATGCCGCCCATGTCGGTCCTCATCCAGCCCGGGTGGATGGCAAGGATCCGGAATCCGGAATCCTTCAGGTAATTGTCGAGCAGCCGCGATTGCATGTTGAGTGCTGCCTTTGACATGCAGTAGCCGAACATGCCTTTGCGCCAGCAGTCTTCAATGCTTCCGGCCTCTGATGAGATGTTCACGATGGTCTTCAAGGTTCCGGCCCGCAGAAGCGGCAGAAACGCCTTGGTGACCCGGAGCGGACCGAGGGCGTTGACGTTCATGATTTCGGTAACGCGGTTGAAATCGACGTGCTCGATTCGACCGCCTTCGTTTTCGCAGACCGCGGCATTGTTGATCAGGACGTCAATGGCCCCTGTCAGGGAACCGGTTGTTCGCGCAGCCGTTTCAACGGATTGTTCGCCGGTCACGTCAAGCGGTATCGGGTGGAAGTCCGGACCGGCAAGAGCGGCAAGGCCGCTTCCGGTATGGTGCTTTCCCGCGAACACGGTCCAGCCGCTTTTAAGGAACAACCGGCAGAGGCAGAGACCGAGCCCCCTTCCCGCGCCGGTGATGAACACCGCGGGTTTTACGTTCTGTCCAGCTTTTTGTTCCATGCGTCAACGTCTCTTTTCTGCGAGGCAAGAAGCCCGGACGCATCACCTTCGATCGTAATGGAGTCGATCCGGTCTTTTCCCCTGATGCTGTTCACGACGTCCAGGTCCTCCCTGCCGGCCACTTCACCGAATACGGTATGGTGATCGTCAAGCCAGGGGGTCGGCAGGTGGGTGATGAAAAACTGGCTGCCGTTGGTGCCCGGTCCGGCATTGGCCATGGAGAGCACGCCGGGTTTGTCGTGGCGCAGGTCGGGATCGAACTCATCGCGGAATGTATACCCCGGCCCGCCGGTGCCGTTGCCTTTCGGGCACCCGCCCTGTATCATGAACTCGTCGATAACTCGGTGGAATGTCAGGTTGTTATAATACCCGCGTTGAGCGAGATTGACAAAGTTGGCCACCGTGAGGGGTGTTTTGCCGGCAAAGAGCTTGAGGCGGATGGTACCACGGTCGGTGGCGATGACGGCGGTCAGGTCGGTTTTTTTGGGCATGGCAATGGTCCTTTTGAAGAGGGGAGGGAGAAATCAACAGGAACGGAACACAAAACTATTAGTTTGAAGGGGTGAAAGACAATGAAAAAGTAAAAGAGGCAGGAGAGACAAACCGGGACCACGGTCCTGTCCCAATAATCTATTTTTCCTGCCCACCGGTTAAACAGAAGGGAGCCCGCATCAAGACAATCCTTGCCTATGCCGCAATCTATATCGTATGGGGCTCCACCTATCTGTTCATCAAACTGGCGGTTCAGGAGATCAATCCTTTTTTACTGGTGGGTTTGCGTTTTACTCTCGGCGGCATGCTTCTGCTCCTCTTCTCCTGGAAAATGGGATTTTTTCAGAAAAAGCCGTCACTCCTTGAGATAAGAAACTCAATCATCGTCGGGGCGCTCCTTCTTCTCTGTGGCAACGGACTCATGAGCCTGGCCCAGACCCGTGTTGAAAGCTACATCGCAGCGCTTATCGTCTCCTCGGTTCCGGTTTTGGTAATGATCAATGACACGCTTCTGCTTCGAAAAAAGCCTCCGCTGACCGGCTGGCTCGGGGCGCTGCTCGGAATCAGCGGCATTGCCCTGTTGTTTTACCGGCACGGCGTGTCCTTCTCGGTTTCATGGCATACGGTAATTCTTTTTATTGCCGTTATGTTCTGGGCGCTCGGCACGTCGTTCAGCAAAGTGCTGGTACCGCCCGGAAGAAGCGCGGTGAACAGCGCCATTCAGCAG
>JAFGOU010000419.1 GCA_016926315.1 Chitinispirillaceae bacterium | reverse complement strand
CCGGGTCGTCTGTTTCTCGGTCTGGCCGCATCTGTCCGATCCGGCTGCGGCGGCCCGATCGTTCCACCGTATGCTCACTCCGGGCGGCGCCCTGCATATCTGGCACCTGATTTCACGGCAGGCGGTGAATAAAATCCATTCCGGAGCGTCGGAAGCGGTACGCGATCACCTGCTCGCCCCGGCGACGGTTACCGCCGAATTGCTGGGAAAGGGGGGGTTTGTTGTCGAGGAGACGCAGGATGATGATGAGGGGTATCTGGTGACTGCAAGGAAGAAAGGGTGACCGGAACCTGGCATCCTGGGGTATACCCGACTGTCATCCCGAGCGCAGGTATTTTGTCATCCCGAGTGCAGCGAGGGATCTCGGGCAAAGGGAAAGGCGAGATTCCTCACTATCGCTCGGAATGACAAAGCTTGCCTGTCATCCCGAGCCCGGCGAGGGATCTCGGGCATAGGGAAAGGCGAGATTCCTCGCTTCACTCGGAATGACAAAGCTTGGTTGTCATCCCGAGTGCAGCGAGGGATCTCGGGCATAGGAAAAGCGAGATTCCTCACTTCGCTCGGAATGACAGAGAAAGAACCGCACCTGTCATCCCGAACGCACGTGAGGGATCTCAATAATGTAATTTCCAAAGGACACCCTAACAACGATACCCTTACCAACAACTCCGCGTGACCTATGCAACGCCATGATTATTATATCTATATCCTCACCAACATAAACAACAAGGTTATGTATATCGGTGTTACTAACAACCTGACTCGCAGGCTTTTTCAGCACCAATCAAAAACATTTCCTGGATTTACCGCTCAATACAACGTTAACAAACTTGTCTATTTTGAGCATACAAACGATATTAAAGTCGCCATCAAACGTGAAAAGACTATCAAAGGTTGGCGCAGAGAGAAAAAAAACGAATTGGTCAGCTCCCTTAACCCGGAATGGAAGGATCTTGGTGTAAATTGGGAAAGGCGAGATTCCTCGTTTCACTCGGAATGACAAAAAACGCCACCATGACCACAAACACCTTTTTTTCCATCTGGGGATGCGGAACCGGACCGCTGCAGCTGCTGCGCCCGCACGTCCGTATCATATCGGGATTTTTTCTCGGCTGCGCCTGCCTTGCCGCGCCCCTGCCTTCAATTGGCGGAACAGCCCTCATCGTTACCGCGGCAATCGCCTGGTGGCTGCTCGCGGGAATGCCTGTCGCGATGACAACACGTACCGCCATCGCGGCGCTCATCCTCTTCGCTCCCTTTCTGCTCCTGACGCCGTGGATGACCGCAGGCCAGGATGTTTCCTCACCCGCGATCGACCGCCTGCTCAATGCCGGCACCATTGCGCTGCGAAGCACGTGCTGCCTTTTTATCGCGGCATCGACCGTCGCTTCCCTGACCCTGCGCGACGCGCATCGCGGCCTGAAGGACCTCCCGCTGCCGCGCGCGCTTGCCATCCTCCTGTTGCAGCTTGTCACGCAGACCGCGCTCCTTGCAGGAGAGACCGGGCAGGTCATCGCCGCGCTGCGTATTCGAGCAGCGTCAGGGTTCCGGGTGCTGTACTCTTTTCCCATTGTCTGGATGGCGCGGATTCTTTTCAGGGCCGACCGGACCGCCGCCGCGATGACGGTTCGGGGCTATGGCGATGAAACGCCGGGGGTGCGAACCCGTACGGCAATGACATTGCAGGATTTCTCGGCAATCACCGCGTCGATCGCGATCGTTGCGGCGGCGCTCCTCATGAGAACAGGAATCATTACATGAATCCGGTGCTGGAATTCGCCTCCGTCACGGTCCGCTATCCCGGCGACACCGGGAGCATCATCGATGCCGCCACCTTTCACGTCCACCCCGACGAGCGGGTGGCGCTCTTCGGCCTTAACGGGTCGGGGAAAACCACGCTCCTGCTCGCGGCGGCGGGGATCGTACCGTTCACCGGAACCATACGTATCGACGGCATCGGCGTGGATAAAAAAAACATCCGTAAAGCGCGGGAGAGGATGGGGTTTTTGTTCAACGTGCCCGAAGACCAGATCCTTTTCCCGAACGTTATCGACGATGTCGCGTACAGTCTTGCGCGAAAAGGAATGGCGCAGCATGAGGCGCATGAAAAAGCCCGATCCGCGCTCGCCCTGCTCGGCGCGGCGGATTACGCGGAACGCTCGCCGTTTCAACTGTCGCACGGCCAGCGCCAGCGCGTCGCGCTTGCGGGCGCGCTCGTTACCGGGCCCGCGGTCCTTCTGCTCGACGAACCGACCTCAGGTCTCGATCCGCTGGGGAAACGGTCGCTCAGCGAAGTCCTGCGCTCGATCAAATCGTCGATCCTTATCGCGACGCACGATGTAGATTTCGCGGCACAGACCTGCGGCCGGTTTCTGGTATTGAGCCACGGCGTTCTTCGGGAATACCCTGACAGCGCCACTGCGGAGCAGTGTCTTCTGGGTATTTCGGTGGCGGAATCGGCAAGCGCGCCACCGCATTGAACAGCTGCCTGTTGTCGCGCTGCATTGTCGGCAAAGCCAAAAAATTCAGGCGCCGATGCGTCTGGAATGATCTTTACGCCGGATACACGCCACCGATTCACTGAACAAGATAAAAAATCGTGACCATTTCCACCCTTCTTCTGACCATTCTTGCAATGACCCTGATCGCCGTCGCATGGATCGCTGCGCATTACTATCTGAATCCGCGAATAAAAAACCCTGACGGTTATGCAAAATTTACCGGTTCGTGCGGTGATACCATGGAGATCGCGCTGAAATTCAACGGACCGTGTGTGGCAGACACCTTTTACTGGACAAACGGCTGCTCCATCAGCAAGATGTGCATTGCAACCGCTGCCGTTCTTGCCCGCGGAAAGACCGTGCCGGAGCTTCGGGCCATTGACCGTTCGACAATACAGGAAAAGGTCGGTTCCCTTCCAGACACGCATGTCCATTGCGCGATCCTTGCGGAAACGGTATTACAGATGGCAGTGGAAAATTACGTCCGTAAAAGCCAGGTGAACGCGTGTGATGAAACGCCACCTTATTTGAGCAAGCTACCGGTGATCGGGTGTATGCGCGGTCCTTGATGATTTTCCCGTTCACTCTCCCCTGCCGGCAGCGGCATTCCTCCTGCTCGCCTGTTCGATAATCTCCATAAGCGATAGAATTTTCGGTTTTGGTGGCTGGACGATGGCGTTGCGGATATCTTCACTGTAGTTATCCGCGACAAATGCCTGGATATCAATCGTTTCCCACCAGCAATCATAAATTTTACGGCAGGGAATGTCCTGTCCGGGCTGCCGGCAGTAGGAAAAGGGTACCTCATTGCCCAGCATCGGGCACCGGCAGGAGAGGTTGTCGTGTTCGGTCAGCATAGCAGATCCCCCTTGAGAAGCGTTAAACAAGAACATACGATCCGGCAACACGCAGGGCAAGAACCGGGAAGCACGCCGGCAAGGTGTGCATAACCGGATCGCTCGCCGTCTTCGCGCGCTACCGGAGAGGTGACGATCCATTCGAATCCCGTTGAGCCGGTTCCGCCGAACGCTTCCCTGAACGGAATCGGCGCGTGCTTTCCGGCATTCCAGTTGTTGGGATCGGACATGTATCCCTCGTTGACCACATCGATCATGGGTATTTCCGGATAATGACTCTTGGTCTCGTCGAACCATTCGGTTATCTCCTGGGTCTGTTCCGCGGTGGAAAGCCCGGTTATCCAGCCGGGATACTGCGCGCCCCAGACCAGCGTGTGGAACTTCCAGGAAATGTTGTTTTGCTTGGCATAATCGGCAACGCGATCGCCGCCGGTCCAGCTCATTCTATCGCGTGTCCCCTCAACCGAAGACCACTTGTGCTCATTTTCGCCGGTGATCTGGTTCCAGTAGGTTCCAAAATCCGAACGAACCTGTCCACGGGTGGTGTCGGCCGGATTACCGGAGTTTTCTCAACTCCCCTGCCCTGCTCCTCCAGATATCCGGCTCCCCGGTTTTTTCGAATCCGGCATCCGCCGAGAGGTCCAGCGCATGTTTGTATTCCTTCTCCGAAAAATGAGATCGCGGATCGGCAATGAGCAGCGCGCCACCGGGTTTGAGCGCGGCGTGAAGTTCCCGGAACAGCACCGCCTGATCCGGCACCTCATGTACTACGGCAAAGGCAAGCGCGAAGTCGAACCGGCATTCCAGATCAGCGACGCCAAGCGAATCGGCCTGAATCAACCGGGTTTCGATCCGGTCCGACAGCCCGGCCCGATCCGCGCGTTTTCGCAGGGTTGCGAGCATCTTCTCCTGAATATCGACGCTCACGACACGACCTCTGGGCCCCGTCATTCGGGCCAGCGGGATGGTGAAATATCCCATGCCCGGCCCGATTTCGAGAACGGTCATGTCCGGACGCACATACGGAGAAAGAATTTTCCATGGGTCCTGCATCAATCGACGCAGCGGACTGATAAGCAGGTACCCAATCCACCAGGGGCAGACATGGTGATTATGCGGCATGGGCTACGCTCCCTTGTCCGGTGATGGCGCGGCAGGACCGCGGTTTTTCAGGAACTCCGCGAACGCCGCTTCACCCTTTGTTTTCCAGAACTCCCGGTAGTGCTTCATCTCTTCGTGCGAAAACCGGCCGATAACTTCACCAGGGGGTTCGTCGTCCTTAATACCCATCCAGCGGTGCCACCGGCTATCGACTTTACGATGGATATGGTCGGCGTGACGGTTCTTGCCGTGATCGCCGTGAAAACCGCTGAAAAGAATCTTGGCCAGAATGGTGATGCCGAATGCCTGCCAGTAAGTGACCGTCTTGATGCCGAAAAGCGAGGGCATGAGCCAGTTCCAGAGCAGCATGACCAGCCAGCCGAAGAGCAGTGCAAAAAGCGCGGCGAGACATATGCCGATGATCGCGACTCCCAAGATTCGCAGAAACCTCAACCCTCGCGGCGCCTCAAACGACCTCGCGTCTAATCCATGTTCCATAAAGCCTCCTTCATCGATGTATGGTTCAACTTTCCGTCCTCAGCAACGATTCCCTTATTTTACGCAGCGCCCTGGATTTCTGAGAAAGGAGCGTTCCGACCGGCACGTCCCATCGCTCCGACAGCTCCGCAAAGGAAAATCCTTCGATTTCAGTCGCGAT
>JAFGOU010000418.1 GCA_016926315.1 Chitinispirillaceae bacterium | reverse complement strand
TTATTAAAAACATATTCGGTTCCGTTTTCATCGGTAACTACCCAGCTTGTAATATCCGGATCATTATCTCCTGGAATTGGAGAAGCGCCGAAAGTAACCGCTATTTTTATTTTACGGTTATTTTGAAGGTGCGGTGACATCGGCGCCGCTTGCGAATATATAGTGAATGTCTTTCCACTCGACAGCGTCATGGATTGGCTGGGTGGGGTAAACACGATCCTCCCGTTGCCGAAAGGCGCATTTAGAATGTAAATATCCTGAAGATTGTTATATTTGAAATCCTGGCGTTTCGCGACGCCGGAAACGGAAGGCGTTCCGCAATTACTGCCCAGCCACATGCATAAGGTACCTGCGGTGTAGGTACCGGCTTGGCGGTCGGTTGTTCCAATAGTGAACGGAAACCCAGATGTCGCCTTTATTTCTCCGGCGGCATCTACGGTGAAAGCGATATTACAATTCCCACCCATCATGCTCTGGAAATACTCATTCATTTCGGTTGTATATCCATCCGCATAATCGGTGCCCGGGCAGGTCTGGATCGTCATATATTCACCCTGGTAACCATTCGTGGCCGGGGTTAAGAGGCGATCAAATACCTTTGCCAGATCAATTACGCCCGGCTGAACGCAATCGCCATTGGAGAGAACCGACAATTTATCGGCTTCCGATATACTATACGACTTCTCATCGGCACACCCTATCGCTATTCGTTCAACATAGGGAACATCAAGATCGAAGCCAAGCCCCGCCCAGCTTGCCCGCTGGTTTGTTTTGATACCGGATTTGTATGAAAGAGTAATAGGCAACTTTATAGAATTACATGAAACAGAAGAAATCTCGTCTGATAAAACCATTTCCCCTGTCTGCTGGATAACTCCGGCGACGACGGTATCAATGATTATCACCACAACCATTGCGCTTAAACACAGTTTCCTCATGTTGCCTTCTTTCATCTTTGGCATTATCAGTTTCCGCTTTAGGGGTCTTTGAACAATATGATACGCTTACCGTATATTTCCTTCCGGATGCTTCTGTTTATCTTTTTCTATCGTTTTACGATTTATGTAGGTGCCGACATGAAATCCGATATAGGGTTCATCGGAATCTTGATACCCTTTCAGCCACGGTTTGCTTACAAAGCATTCCGCAGCAAACCGGAAAAAGGCCAGCTTTATGCCCGCCTTGCTCTCGGTATAAACCGTTGATTCCGCTGGGTATAAGTAGTAGTCCGTCGCCGCACCTATGTAAATATGGATATGGTCCTTAATTATGGGTAAATGAATTTTAAAATTACCGAGAATTTGAGGCAACAATATAACGACACCTAATGGATTTAAACCAAAGCAACTGTAGTCCGATGAAATTAAATTTAGCCCCCCTCCAAAACCTGCCGAGAGCAGGTTTGCCCATGATACTTTTAGTTTGCCCTCGTGCCGGATAAAACCGAGTGTCAGGAAGTCACTTTCGAACTCAAAGGGTTTTATCCTATTTAAATTGATAAAATTGACATATACAATTCCTCTGATAGTTTTATTTTTCTCTGCCCCCCAATCAACACCTATACCTCCTGTTCCTTCCGCTTCTCTAATATCAAAAGCATCAATCTTCAATGAGAGAGCTAAAATCATTGTCATAAAAAACGGCGATAAAATACGTTTCATTAAACACGACCGTTGCATATATTCTTATCCTTAATAGTTAAAATTCGAATAATACGGGGCGAAATCATTCAATAGCATACCAGTTTTTGCTATTGTGAAAGATCCGAAAAACAATGTTCCTATGGAAGTTGCTGCGAGTGCTGGCCAATAATTTTGTGTATATCCAAGCCTCGATCCACCTATTAAAAAGCCCACCGCGAAACTCCCTGTAAGCCTTGCGTCCGCCGCTATCAAATGAGGATTATAACAATAGAGCGCATTGAAAGGCCCGCCTCTGTCAGTCCCATACCTAATGTAAGAAACATCATGAGGAAATGCCGGTCCATCAGCCCACTGGTCTACCGGTTTTGGTCCAATTTCTACCAGTCTCGGATCAAGAGCTTTATTTCCGGGTCCTAAGAAATTGCCATACCACGTAGTCGGCGCAACGTCTTTCATTATTTCATCGGACAAGACCTCGTAAATCGATCTCTGAAAACTAAAATGCCCCCATCTGAGTAAAGACCGGGCTTCTCCAGATAAATACATGAACGGCTCGTATATCGCATATTGCGAAAGGCTCCACCATGCACCGATGGCCGCAAGCTTTTCCAAGGTATTCTTATCTTTATCAAAAGGATCATTCCAGGTCCATTGGCATTTTGAGAAATTCATCTCGCCAACGCCGAGATTCATTCGCATTTCAAAATCATTGTTTATGAATTCATGGAAGAATACCGATCTCCCGAAATTGGAAACACCTTGACCGATTCCGCGAACTTTAAATAAATTTTCCGTCGTATGCATATTTATTGGTTCTGTTGGTAATGATACCCATAAAGTTTGCGCGGCAATTCCTCCTACAAAGCCGGCAACTCCACCCAATGCGGCGCCCTTCAGCATCCCTAGATACAGGTCTCCGCCTTTGTATCCTTTCTCCTCATAGTACATTTTTGCTTCATACGATCCTTGAAAAATGCCATAAGCTATAGCGCCGATAATAAGCTGGGGAACTATTTTTCCATTGGGATCTATAAGTAAAACAGGGCTATTACCGCAATATCCATATGAATTCCAAAACTGTTTTTCGGGATCAACGGATGTCCAAACACCTGTCTCCGGATCATAATACCGTGCTCCAAAGTATTGTAGATCCATGCCGTTTGAGCTATACGTCAGGTTCTCCCCATCCTGATCCAACTCCTTCCCCGTAAACCTCTCCCTAACGCTCTCGGTCCCATCCACCACGGGTTCCATTTTCCCATATGGGTGGTACATCATTGCATCCACGAGGTTCCCGTCATCCGCCACCACCATTCTTGTTGACCCGAGGTGGTCCTTGAGGTAGTAGTGGTAGAGCCATGATCCCTCGACATTTTTCTTAATCACGCCTTCGCCGAATGCGAGCGATTCGAACAGGAGCGCTCCTGCGCCATAGAATACTGATATTCTGTCGCCGGCCACAGTGGCTGATTTGAAATTACTGACCGTATTATTGACTCCAATGTACAGTGTCTGGCCTGGATTCACGTCGTACTGCGAATAATCGATGTCGTTGATATCATCTGCGGGCAACTGGACCTGGATCTGGGTGATTTTTATTTTTACCGGTTTTTCGAACCTTCCCTTTCCGATCATGATTGGTAATTGGATAGTTTCATTGATCGACCAGGGGAGTATGTTATAGGTAATTGGCGTGGCGCTCACCCATTGATCGGTTTGATTGTCGTAGGTGTCATAGCTTATGGTAACGGTTCCATTCTGGGTAATAGTTGCATCGGTTAAAACTATCCCGGTTTCGACTATTACGACGTCTTCCGTAGCTTTGGTGGAATAGGTCATGCCGTTATCGAGGTATCCGGTAAAGGAGGATTGTTCCGCTTCGACGATTGCCATATTGGCATTTTCACCGACCAGGCCATATACGGCGCCATCGCTGGAAATCATCTGGTCAGCAAGTTTCCACTCATTATCGTCCAGACTATACCAGGCAATCCTTCTCGATGCGGGCGAGGGTATTGATTGGGAGAAAAGCGGCATGCCGATCTTGACCGTTTTTCCGCCGGCGATATGGTTGCCTTCCATGGTCATGTAATTCCCAACCTGCCGGTATCCGGGTACGTTAACATCGTTAATATCGGGCACCGCAGGTCTTGGCTTGTTCGCCATTACCAGTGCCGGGGATACACTGGGGTTTTCAAGGCTGCCGGCAGGGTAGGTGATTTCTATGCTTGAGTACTGGGTGAAAAACGGATATTTTAAGGTAAAATCATAGGGTACGGTTATATCCGATGATGCATTGTTGATCATCGCTTCCCCGGGAACGCCCATGAGCGTATAAACATCGCCATCATCAGGCGGATCGCCGATGATCATTTCCGTCAGGTTCGGAATCCCGTCGCCGTCATCGTCGGCATTGGGATTCACGCAACTGCTCACAAACACGGCCCCTGCTTCCAGTTGTAGGTTCTTTGCATAGATCGCTCCTTCGACTTTGGCGCGAGTAGATATGCACGGCCGCGTTCGGGGCGGTGAGTATGCCGGAAAGCTGGACGTCGTAGCCGATATCAACGATATAGGCGTTGGTGTAGATTTTGACGCACGGAGCATAGCCCTTGACCGGGAATTTGGCGATTGCGCCGTCCTGCAGGTTCAGGGATGTTCCGACGTTGATCTCGATGACCTTGTTGATGGGAACGTTGAACAGGGCGGTGGAAGTGGGGCCAAGATTCAGTAATTTAAAGGCGTAATAACCGGGAAGGAACGTGATGGTCCCGCCGCTGTTGACGGTAAGATTTTTGTAACTGCCGGGCTGCAGGGTAAGGGACTGGCCGGATTCAACCGTGACATTGGTGGTGCCGTAGCTGAAGGACAACGACGGAATGTCAACGATGGCTACCTCTGCGCCTTCAGTCACGGTCCCGGAAATGGAGGCGGATTCGACCTTGGCAAGGGATCCTGCGCAGGTAACGTCGCCGTTGACGGTAACGTGGTCTCTTATGTCAACATTGCCGCCGGACACGACGTCGCCGTAAATCGATGCGTAGGGCATGATCTTCACGAGGGTATTGGAGCCGACCGCGCCGCCGCCGGAAAATGCGCTGCTGTCCTGGACCAGGCTCAAATCCTGCGAGTAGATGGCAAACGAGAGCAGTTGGGGAGAAAGTTCAGGCCCCTCCTGGTCGCCGGGCTGGCCGGTGACGGCGGTGGCGGTTGAGGTGTAGGCGGAACTGCCGGCATAGTTGGTTGCTTTAATACGGAATTGGTATTGGGTATTGGGTGTTAGGTTAACGGCGGCAAAAGATGTTGCATTGGCAGGGGCAGTGCCGAGTTGGGCAAAGGTCTGTCCTGCAAGCGATCCTTCGATGATAAACCCGGTCTCGTTGTCGGAGTTATCGGTCCATGCAAGATCGATCTGGGTCGAGGAGACGGTGGAAGCCGAAAGCGCGGATGGCGCGGCCGGGCCGACATATAATGAGAGCACAGAGCCGGGGATGATCTCGGAGGGTGCGGTGGTGCTCTGGCCGGGTTTTGCCCAGCCTGCTGCCATGTGGTCAGAGCCGACATCCCGGTCAATGTGCAGGGTCTCGATGTAGTAGCGCTTGCCCGCGACAAGAGGTATGGATGCGGACTTTTGCGTGCTGTACTTGTTCCACTGGAGCGGATCGGTCCAGTAGGAGTAATACGCGATCTTTGTCTTGTTGGCCGGGTCCTCGTCGCTCGAGAGCCAGAGCTGGGCATGATCGTCCCCGCAGATCCAGAACACATAGTCGCCGCTTGCCGGCGCGATGAGAAATCCGCGGTTCCTTGTGCCGTACGTGTCGGCAAAGTTTGACGGCTCCTGCAGACAGAAAAGCATGGCTGTCTCGTCAGGCGGCGTGTTGACCGGTATGCCTGCGCACCCCTGGGCCGGGTCGATCGTGTACCAGATCTCGCGGCTGATGGCGCCGGCAGTGGTAGACTGCGTGGCAGCGGTGGCAACGGCTGACCAGGCTGATGCTCCGGCACTGTTCACCGCCTTGATCCTGAACGTATAGGTGGTAGCGGGCAGAAGTCCGGTGGCTGAATGGCTGGTGCTATTGGCTGATTTGGAAGCGATCTGGGTAAAGCTGGTTCCGTCGGTCGACTGCTCGATGATAAAGCTCTCTTCGTTATCGCTGTTATCCGACCAGGTCAGGTTGATCTGGGTGCCTGAAGCAGCGGTCCCGGCAAGATTCGAGGGCGCGGTTGGCGCTCGATACCGGCGTTTCGGTTGCAACAGTCATTTTATCGATGCTTTTCCCGGCCAAAATGGTTTACCCTGTTATCGCAGATCTTCGACTTTTAAATTTCCGGCCGTTACGATATCGTAAAGAAGTAACTACCACCATCCCGGTTCCCCATAGGTCACCGTTAGTGACCCGGCCCGTTTTTGGCATGACAAACGGGTTTTGTAATAATATAAATAAAATCAGGTTAAAAATGCGAAAAAAAGGCCGGGTCGAATGTTCATCCATCTCCATCCGGTAAGTTGCGTTTTGCTGCTCCTGCCGCGCAGTATTTCGGAAGCAAAGCGGGTTGATCGATCACTTCTTTCCTGAGAGTGGACGAACCGTTCTGTTTGATCCCGTATGCGGCTCCGGCCAGCCTTTCCGTTGCTACGGTCGGCTACCGCAGGCTGACGGATTACTTTGGCAATCCCAATGTATCCGACACTTCACTTAGCGTAAACGGCGAACCGATGCTGTTGTAAAAAACCCTGTCCTCCAGCAGCGGCAACGCGGTCCCGAAAAGCGCATTGAATACTACCGGGTAGGTATTGATCGCGGTCATGGTATCGCTGATGCGCATCCGTCGTCCCGGGATTCGCAATGCATTCAGAATACCGTGCCGTTGTCGAATCACCGCCCTATCCGGACGCTCTTCCTGCGGCCATTGCGTGAACTCGCCGTGGTCCGATTGGAGGATAATGACGATAGTACTGTCGGCGGCGATCATCTGCGAAATCGTCCGAGCCACTATGGAATCAAGAAACGCGATTTCATCGCTGCTGGCTTTGACGAATCTGCCCGGGTCGGCACGTGGATTGTTCAGGTACGCCGGTCCCGGCTGAAGCTCCTCGCCGTGCGGGCCGAAAACAATGGGAGTATGAGGAGCAAGGATATGCGCGAATACATATTTCGGGCCCTTGATCTTGTGGGCAGTAGCGCAGAATTCCAGCGCAAACCGTATCAATCGGCGGTGTTTTTCGAAAAAGGGCGGCTCGCGGAATCCCGATACTTCCATGATCAACCTTGCCGGCGTCATCAGCAAGAGCGCTTCATTGAACTCATCCCAGAGAATTCCGAATATCTCGGAGCGCGGTTTTAAAAAACGGCCCGCGCTTCCCGATTCCTCCGTCTCCAATCCGTGTTTCGTAACGTAGACGCGATATCCCCGTTTTTGAAGATAGGTTATTACCAGCGGATTGGCTCTCAATTCGCGCACATACTGCAGATTCGAAACCGTGTATTGTCCCGCCGCCGGCAAGGATTGGTGCACGTAGAGACTATTGAGCGTTGCCGGAATGGATAATTCGGTACTGGCGTAGTTTGACCAACTCTGCCGGGGCAGTACAAACCCATGACCTTCCAGAAACCTGATAAAACCGCTGTTGTCATGGTCAAAATGTTCCTTCAGGATATCAGATCGGGGATGTGCATCGAGGATAATATGAAAAATGTCGGGATTTTTTCGATGTGGT
This sequence comes from Chitinispirillaceae bacterium, assembly GCA_016926315.1. The sequence continues at coordinate 1,210 of JAFGOU010000418.1, read as the reverse complement.
GCCGAAGGTCCCTCATTTTCCAGAAGCGCCTGCACTCTTTGGTCGTGCAATGATACACTGCCATCATGAATGTTCAGGGTTTCATGAGCACGCGATCCCAGAGAAACGACGAATGCAGCGGCGATCGTCCCCAGCATCACCTTACCGCCGGCCGGTTCGATTCCGGGCCACCTTTTCAGCACGACATACAGTACGCTATTGAGAATGATGACCGCGCAAAAATACAGCTTATTATATCCAATCGCACCAAAGCCGCCGATGTTGATGCGTACCGGATACAAAAACGCGGTCAGATCGCCATATCCGAAAACAAGCAGCAGATTTACCGCTATCAGTATCGCCGATTTTTCGCAGCGCCGGTTTACCGCCCAAAGAGCCAGCCAGAGGACCGCGGCAACGACAGCAATACTTAACGCCGGGCAGAGGGCGTCAGACAAAGGGAATCGGCCGCCGTTGCGTACATGGAGAAAAAATGGAGGGAATATCGCTGCCGCTGACACGAGGAGAAGTGAAATGATACAGCGCTTGTTTTTAAAAATAGATCGAGTCATCGGATCAGCAAAAAACCACCTGCAAAGAGCGTGGCCGCACCGTTAATGATAAAATCGCTTATCGCATGGAACAGTGACGTTAAAACGTTTTTTTTTCATAAAATGCATCGCGTTCGGCAGGAGAGGCAACCTTTACCGGCGTGCCGCTATTATCATGCTTCGTCCTCCTGCTCAAAGGCGACTCGTCCATCGAGTATGGTCATGGCTGCCCTTCCTTTAAGCGCGAACCCTTCAAACGGGGTGTTCCGGGACTTGGAGAAAAAGGTACGGGAATCGACCTTCCACGTCGCCCTGGGATCGATTATCGTGATGTCAGCCGCCGCGCCGACCGAGAGCGTGCCGCCGGGAAGGTTCAGTATCCGGTTGGGATTAAGACTCATTTTCTCGACAAGGTCTGCGGGCATAAGCAGATTTTTATCCACCAGCATGGTCAGGACCACGCCGAGCGAGGTCTCGAGACCGATCACACCGAACGCGGCTGCGTCGAACTCCACCTCTTTCTCTTCGGCAACGTGCGGCGCGTGGTCGCTCGCGATCACGTCGATAGTGCCGTCGCACAGGCCTTCGATGATCGCGGTGCGGTCGGCTGCGGTACGCAATGGCGGGTTCATCTTCTTGTTGGTATCGTACATGCCGATGTCGGTGTCGATCAGGGTGAG
>JAFGOU010000417.1 GCA_016926315.1 Chitinispirillaceae bacterium | reverse complement strand
CGATCTCGTGGAACCGGTGGCGCGCTTCGATCCTAAAATCGTGAAAATGGCCCCGGCGGGCGGTCGCGCCGAAGAGTAAAGACCTGCGCAGGTCCAGCCCTTTGAGTACCGTTTGAGGCGCTATCGCTTTTCAAGCGGGATATAGGGAGAGCGTTTGACCACGCTTTTATAGGCCGGCCGGATGATCCTGCCGCCGCTGACAATCTCTTCGATCCGGTGCGACGACCAGCCGGCAATGCGGGAGATGGCAAAGATCGGGGTATAAAGGTCTCGCGGAATATTGAGCATGCTGTAGACAAAACCAGAATAAAAATCGATGTTTGTGGCGAGCTGTTTTGCGCTCTGCCTTACATTGGCAAACATCCTCGGCGCGTTTTTTTCAACGACCCGGTACAGTTCGTATTCGTCGCCCCTTGACTTCTCCCGGGAAAGATGTTCGGCCTTATCGCGCAAAATGATGGCGCGCGGATCGGAAAGGGTATACACCGCATGACCGATGCCGTAAATCAGTCCGGACCGGTCGAATGCCTCTTTGTTCAGGATTTTCACCAGGTACGCCGATACCTCATCCTCGTCTTTCCAGTCTTTGACATTCTCCTTGATATCATCCATCATATTCGCGACCTTGATATTGGCGCCTCCATGCTTCGATCCTTTGAGCGACCCGACGGCGGCGGCGATCGCCGAATAGGTATCGGTGTCGGATGAGGTCACCACGTGGAGGGCGAACGCGGAGTTATTGCCGCCGCCATGTTCGGCATGGAGCACCAGCGACAGGTCAAGCACCTCTGCTTCGAGAGCCGTATACGAGGAATCGGGTCTAACCATATAGAGAAAATTTTCCGCCGTTGAAAGACCGGCCTGCGGTTTATGGATAAACAGGCTTTTATCGTGATAATAGTGCTGTTTTGCCTGATACCCGTAAGCAACCATGGTCGGGAACCGCGCAATCAGTTCAATGCACTGACGCAGCACGTTCTTTATGTTGGTATCATCGGGATTGGTATCATACGAATAGCTTGCAAGCACGGAGCGCGCCAGTTTATTCATGATATCGGAGCTGGGAGCTTTAAGGATCATATTCTCGGTAAATCCTTCAGGCAGATCGCGGCACGTATCGATCATTTCGTTAAAACGCCCCAGTTGATCGCTATCCGGCAGGATGCCGAAGAGAAGCAGATATATGGTTTCGTGGAATCCGTACCGCTTTCCAGCTTGGAACCCCCGTACCATCTCCGCCACATCGATTCCCCGGTACCTCAGGCATCCTTCAACGGGAACTTTCTCGTTCTCATCGAGGATATACCCGTGTACATCGCCGATCCTCGTCAGCCCGACAAGGACACCGGTTCCGTCCGTATTGCGGAGGCCACGCTTGACGTTGTACCGCTGATAGAGCTCTGGATTAATCGATCCGGACGTAATGCTGATTTTTACAAGCTCCTCCAGGTGCTGCCGCTCGAACTCGGAAACCGCTCTTTCTCTAAGATTCATACCGCTCCTTGGGGTACGGGATTGCCGCCAATATCCAAAAAAATAACATATGGACAGGGAAAAATTCGTTTTATCGGATTGCAGGAGAATCTACTGGGTTTTCACTACTTCGCTTGAAAACCCAACGCGCCAATGGCGCGATACTTTGAAAAGATAGTGGTATCGGGCATTTTTTCCTGCGGAAACAACCGCCAGGAGTGACCTGCCATGCACCCACCCGTTCTTAAATCCCATGCCTTTTTTTGGAATGTACCCTCGTACAGGCCCGACACCGAGGCGGGATATCGCCATCAAGCATCCTTTTCCGCAATCGGGCATACGCCTCCCCCCTCCAGATCTCCTGTAATGTCGCCTGCCTGATATCGCCCATCTTTTCATTATCATCCCAGACGCAACAGGGCAGTACCAATCCATCGGCGGTAAGAACCAACTGCCGAAAGGGAAAAGTGCAATATGCCTTTCGCATCAACGACAGACTTCCGATATAGGCCAGGGCCAGTTGCCACAAAGCCAACGGCGGAAACCGTACCCCTTTTCGTACAACATAGGATATCCTGCTTGCGGTTTGATGCAGCGTGCCTTGGCCAAGAATCATAAACCTGCCGGCAATGGTAACCAGAACGCCTTTCGACCCGGCATATCGAATGGCTTCCCTCAATGCCGATCGCGCACCCGGATCATTGGGGGTGATGACCTGGTTTTTCAGGTTGAAATCCGGGGGCAGGCCATTCAATTTTTGTTGCAGGGTTTCCACTTGATACCGTTCAGGAACGCTGACATACGAAAGGTTCAGCTCATTGACCCCAAGCGAGACGGTCAAGTCGATCAGCGGTTTTATTGTATCGATATTCATCCTTAACACTACCGCATTAATAGCGATATGCGGGTATTTTTTTCTTCTCACTTTTTTCAATTCCTGGATCTTTCGTACATGAGCAATGACCTCTCCCAGGCAATCTCTTTGGCGGATTGCCGCATACACCTCAGGGTCGGCGCTATCTATAGAAACATGTAACCGGTGAATCAGATGGATAGCATCAGCAAGATTATCCGGTAACATGGTAAGGTTGGTTACCATGGTAACGCAGGGTATCGCCGCCTTTTTTATCTCCTGAAGAATCTCAGGGAGATGCGGATTGAGCAACGGTTCGGTTGCCCAGGAGAGGTACAGGATACTTGTCTTATCCAGGATTCCTTTGGTGATGCGCTTGAATTCCGGTGCGGTCACCAGGTGAGGCTTCTGCTGTTCATACGGAAGATGGCACATGATGCACCTGAGATTACAGGCATTGGTGATGTCCATCCGCAGCTCTACCGGACGCATGTATGCCCCTTATGCTGTTTCGACGCCTTCTGCATCATGACCGTATCCGTCTCTTCCATGCACCAAGGTAGCGACGGGCCTGTATCCACAAGGGCGCCTTGTTGCTCAGCCTTTTTCGCAAGGCAGCCTTAACCGACTCATCCGCGATAAGGTCCCAGCCGAAGCACGGACAGAACGGCGCCTTGCAGGGACGCGCCTCGGTAAAAAGCTCCAACGAGGTCGTGCAGGAGCCGAGAACTGTTTTTTCGCTGACGCAGCGGTAGATGGTCCCGTCCTTTTCGATGTGGACCAGGTAGCGGCCGGCATTGCACGGGATACCGCGTGCATAATAAAAACCCCGCCGGAAAGCATCCGGGTCAGCCTTGAGAATAATTTCCTGTTCCGCCATACGGTATGAATCCGGATACAGTTTTCCTGCATATTCCCCCTGAAAGGGTTTGGGTATGAGGGATATACCCTCTCGCGCGAAAAACGAGAGATCGGTTTCAAACCGGGAAAAAAGGATCGGATGCATGACATACTGCACCTCAAAAGGAAAATTTCTCTTTCGAAGCTTATCAACAAGGCGGAGAAAGGAATGGACGCCGAGGTGTTTTTCCCGTTCAACGATATGAAGCGCGATGGCCAGGTTTTCGATCATTCCAGGATCGATATCATCTATGAACTCGTTGACCGGGCGCTCTGGACTGAGATTGGTGGCGATATAGAGTAAAAAATCCTCCTGAACCGCCCTTTTGCATATCGAAAGAAATTCCGGATACGCGAAAGGTTCACCGCCGGTGAACCCAAGGCACCACTTCTGTCCCGTAGCTGCGAGCGTTTGCAGGACCTTGTCCGTGTCCCATTTTTCGGTCGGTCGAACGACATGGTGGTTCGTGCAATAAAAGCAGCGATAGTTGCAGAATTCGGAAAGGAACCAATTCGCATAGCAGCGACGGGATTTAAGGAAAGGAACCATTGCCCGGGCGCGTCACTTGCAATGGCGGGTCTGATAGGTGACCCGGGTACTGAAAGGTTTCTTGTTCAAGGTTCCCTTACCTGTCTTGAGACGGGAGCGGCATCGATATCACGTTTCCGGCGCAGGACCGGTGTAGCCTGCTGTCTACTCTATCCTCATGAATAAAAATATGTTGAAAATGGCGTTCAAGCAAGAAATCCGGATCGAAGGCCGGGTGCGCCTAGTATTTTTCCTTTCGCATGAAAGGCCGGCACCTCCGTCAGATCATCCGTCGATTATCCCGTATTCCTCTCGGAATCGACGGCATCCGTTATCTCGCCAACCATGCAAGGCTTCTGCTGCACGCCAGGCGACGGAGCCTTATTCTACCCTACCCCAACGCTCTGATGCTGGAAATCACCAACTATTGCCAGCTCCATTGCGTAACCTGCGCCAGGGAGCACCGTTTTGGCCGGGACATGAACCGTGGGAACATGGACATAGTCAAGGCAAAGGCGATTTTGGACGAAGCCGGCGTATACCTTGACAAAATTGCACTGACCGGACTGGGCGAACCGTTTCTCTACCCCTATCTGGTCGACCTTGTCAACTATATCCATGGAATAAACAGCGGTATTCTGCTCTTCATCTCCACCAATGCCCAGGCGGAAAATACCCTGCCCCTTTTTGAAACAATCGCGCCGATGATCGCAACCCTTCAGATTTCCATCGATGGCGTTGCCGATACCTTTGCAATGATCCGGAAAAATGCCGATTTCCTGCTTTTTGAGGAAACCGTTTCGGGAATCATGAAAATCAGCCGGAGGGAAAAGGTTGAGGTAAAGCTCAACATGGTGGTCTTCGAGAAAAACTATACCGACATGAAAAGCGTGGTGCTCTTTGCTCATACGCACGGGATCAGCGAGGTATACTTCAACAGCCTGAACCTGGTTTCACACGCTCCCCTCAAAGCCGATTATTCCTTTTACTCCTCTGATGCATTTACGGGGGAACTCCGGGAAGCGCGCCGCCTGGCCTCCCATCATGGCATTGCGCTTGTCTATCCGAATATGACAAAGAAAAACAGGTTTGCTACCTGCCCCTATCCATGGAAAAATTTTTCAATAAGCTGGGACGGGTATCTCGTTCCCTGTTGTGCGAAACCGTTCCCCAAGGAATTGCACTTCGGCAATGTTTTCGAAGAGGGACTCCTCGCCGCGATCAACAGCGACAAATCGCAGTGGTTCAGGAAAAGGGCGATCCGTAATGCACCGCCTGATTTCTGCCTCGGATGCCATCATGTTGAAAATCAATGACCGCCGGCGGTTCAACGTCGGGAGTATTCGATGAGCGGGCTATCTTCGTTTCCGCTCCACAAGGCCTTTTAAAAACCCCCATGACTTGAGCGCCTTTTTGACCGTAACCGCGGTCAGGGACCTGTTCAGCAGACCCCAGGCCGGATCGCCTGCGTATTTTTTCTTCATCCTTTGCGCCGCATCCAGATGGTTCCCTGCGTTGAAGGAGACGTTTTTCGCCTTATTCATGAAGTAGTAATCGACCAGCGGTTTGTCGATCCCTGCAAGGGTGCACCCGTTTTTTATGAGGCGAATGTAGAAATCCCAATCCTGCAAGGCCCGGAGGTCGGGATCAAACCCTTTGACCAGGTCAACGAACCGTTTTTTCACCATAACCGACGAGGTTGCGCCGATAAAATTATCATTCATGATCGATCGATATGGATCGCCGAAGCGGGGTTTTTTATAGGTGTAGTTGATGAGACGCCCCTTGCTGTCAAATACCCGCTTCCCGGTGTAACAGAGACCGGCGGCTTTGGCTTCGAGCAAGGCGACCTGCTCCGTGAGCTTGGAGCGCTCCCAGGCGTCGTCATCGTCGAGAAAGGCAATATAATCGCCCCGGGAGCGTTTGATCCCCTCGTTTCGCGCGCCCCCGCCTCCCTGGCTACGGTCGAGGTTCACACTGATCAGGGAGGGAACGTCAAGGAACGAGAGGTATCGGGCCGTTTCATCCGTTGATCCGTCATTCACGACGATAATTTCGAAATCCCTGTATGCCTGGCCCACCACGCTTTTTATGGCCCGGGCAAGCGTTTGGCAACGATTTCTGGTCGGAATGATGACGGATACCTTCGGCATGGTCGCTTTTCGTGGTCCTTGATGGGTAAGGCGCTTTCCCTGTAAAAGTAACAAAAGCCAGCGCTTAAATCTATTTTTCCTGTATCATGATGCACGTCCTTCACCTTACCAACTCCTTTCTCCCGGTCACTGAAAACTGGATTTATTCCCAGATCGTGTTCAATACCGCCTGCCGCTCATCGGTGGTGTGCCAGTACCGGGAGAACCGTGAGCAGTTTCCGTTTGAACCGGTGTATCCGATGTATGACAAGCGGTCGCTGTTTGCAGAGCTGGACATGCTGTTCGCGCGGTGGCGCGCGCGGTACCGGGCGTCCTGCTCCGGCCGTATCATCAGGCAACTCAAACCCGATGTCATCCACGGCCATTTTTCCTATGAGTCGTGGCGGCATATTCTAGCGATACTTGATTCCCGCATCCCGCTCGTGACCACATTTTACGGCCTCGATATCAGCAAGCTGCCGCGGCGCAAGGTGTGGCGGAAGAGATATGCGCTGCTTTTCAAGTATGGCGCGGCTTTTATCGTTGAGGGCGAATTCATGGCCGGCCGGCTCGCGGCCCTTGGCTGCCCGCTCTCAAAAATCACCTGCATTCCGATCGGCGTGCAGATCGACGCCATCAGGGCGGTGCCGCGGCGGCCTAATGACGCGGAGGCGAGGGTCCTGTTCACCGGGCTCGGGCGGGAGAAAAAGGGGGCGCTCGACGCGGCGGCGGCATTCGCCGCGGTCGCAAAGAACCGTCCTAACGTCTTTTTCGACCTGATCGGCGACGGCCGCTATCGCCGCCCGGCCAGACGGGTTCTTAAAAAAGCAGGCATCCTTGACCGTTGCGTGTTTCACGGATCCGTTCCGGTGGCGCGGTATCTCGAACTTCTCGGCGCTGCGGATATCGTCCTGTCGCCCAGCGTCACGGCCTCGGACGGCGACACCGAAGGCGGGGCGCCGGTGACGGCGATTGAAGCACAGGTCGCCGGAGTGCCGGTGGTGGGGACCCTCCACGGTGACATCCCCATGGTGGTGAAAAACGGGGAAACCGGATTTCTCTGCCCGGAACATGATCACGCGACGCTTGCTGCAAACCTGGAGCGGCTGGTCGCCGATCCCGGATTGCGGATGCGCATGGGCAAAGCCGCCGCGCTGCGCGGTGCGCAGCGCCATGATATCAGAAAGCAGGTGGAAAAAATTACCAAGGTGTATCTGAAGGTTACGAGCGGTTCTTCGCGCCAAGCTGCCGTTTGATCTCCCGGTAGGTCCGACGTGCGGCATTGTCGTCGGGATCGAAAGCCAGGTAGCTTATGAAATAGCCGAAGGCTTTTTCAGGGTCGCTCCTGCAATAGTAATAGTAATGTCCCCACAGAAGATGCAGGTAGGGAGAGTAGGCATCGCCCAATCTGCGGTCGACCACCTGGAGCAGGTACCGGGTCTTTTCGCTTGATTGACATCCGCGCCTCAGGTAGAGCCAGGCGAGCAGCATGAATGGGCGGTAATCGGTTCCCGGAAGGCCGATGCATTGGGAGAGGTAGAACTCCGCGGACTGCGCCGCATCGGGAACGCCGAAAAAAATGCCTATCCGGTAGAGTTCACCGAGCAGAAACAGCAGTTTTTCATTCGCGTGGATTGTTTTCTGGAGCGTTTCCGCTTCCCGCACCAGGGTCAGCCATTTTTTTTTAACGGAGGAGGGCGCCCTGCCGGATGCCTGAAAACGCAAAAAAATAACCGTCAGGCTGTCGAGGCGCACGGCGAGCGAATCAATGCTGTTTTTCTGTCCGGGAGATATCTGAACAGCGGGAGGGATGACGACCAGGGGTTCCCGGTAGGGGTTTTGATGAAGCGAGAAGG
>JAFGOU010000416.1 GCA_016926315.1 Chitinispirillaceae bacterium | reverse complement strand
TGTTGAAAATGCGGGGGGGGGAGGAGCCGTAGCGGCGCCGATTGCGGGTGAGGTGTTGCGCTGTTTTTTTACCGAGACCGTGGAGGGCAAATTGATCGCCGAGCGGTACCGGGCCGGCGCTCGACGCGGTACCGAAGGTGTGGGCGGGAATAAAGCAGCCGGGAGCAGCCAATGATTGAAGAACGGCGGTTTGGAAAATTCGATTTTCCCCTGTTGTGGGCGGCTATCGCATTGTGGATTGTCGGGATTCTGCTGATATACAGCGCCACCTACACCGCTGAGAGCGGTCCGCTCGCGGGTCTTTATAAACAGCAGGTCGTCTGGGTCGCGCTTGCCCTTGCCACCATTGGTGCGATCATTTCAATCCCCGGCCGGTTTTTCTTCGGGTTCGGATATGTTTTTTACGGTCTGGCCCTCTGCCTGCTGCTGCTGGCCGAGATCATGGGCGCGTCGGCAAAGGGTGCCGAGCGTTGGATCATTATCGCGGGATTCAAGCTGCAACCGTCCGAGTTCGCCAAAATAGGGGTGCTCCTGGCGCTTGCGCGCTATCTTTCGGAGCATACCGTGAGTCTTGAGCGTCCCGCTTCGCTTCTCGTACCGGCGGCATTGGTCGGCGTTCCGTTTGTGCTCGTGCTCAAGCAGCCGGATCTCGGCACCGCAATGGTGTTCTGCGCCATGTCCATCCCATTGCTGTACTGGAGCGGTCTCAAGCTGATCGAGGTGTTTTACCTCGTTTCGCCGGGTGTTTCGCTTCTGCTTTCGGCCATTCCCCTTATCATGAGTTTTTCCAGCGGAAATAACTGGGGTTTTACCGGAGCGGTTCCCTGGGGGTTCTTTTTTCTGGTACTTGTCGCCGTGCTGTATCTGACTCGTCCGCACCTTTTCCTGATGATCGCCGTGGTAGCGGCGAACCTGTTTACCGCAACCATTATTACCGTGGTGTGGCGCCTGCTTAAGGACTACCAGAAGATGCGTATCATCAGTTTTATCGACCCGCAGCAGGACCCGTTCGGTGCCGGTTATCAGGTGATCCAGTCAAAAGTGGCGATTGGTTCCGGCGCGCTGTTCGGCAAAGGATTTCTGCAGGGTACCCAGACCAAGCTGTCGTTTCTGCCCGAACAGCATACCGATTTTATTTTTTCGGTGCTTGGCGAGCAGTTCGGTCTTATCGGCGGCATCGTTGTCCTTGGCCTGCTTTTCTTCCTCGTTGTCCGGGGGATCATTATCACCCACACCGTACGAAACCGTTTTTTTAATCTGATCATTGTCGGCGGGGTATCAATTATCGCCGTGCATATATTTATCAATATCGCCATGACGCTCGGCATGATGCCGGTGGTTGGTATTCCTTTGCCGTTTTTAAGTTACGGAGGTTCCTTTACGCTTACCCTGGCAATTCTAGTGGGGTTGATTTTAAACGCGAAAAAGTCGGATTAATAATACCGGCTGCTTTTTCGTATTCCTTTCGATATGCGGGCTCGTGTTTCAGCGTCCGCCGTGCATATACTATATTAAAGTTGATAATTGAAAGAAATATTTTTTACGAAAGGGGTTTTTCAATGAAACAGACCGCCATCTTCATTTGTATTGCCGTAGTGTTGTCCGCCATGAACGCGCAGGCACAGACGTCGATCAGGTGGAAAGGCAGCGCCGGCTGGGGTCAGGGCACTACGTATGAACGGCTGTTCACTCAATTCAATCTGCATACCGTCAACGGCACTATTTACAGCGTTGACACCATTACCCCGATGCGCTCCATGTCCATGGGTATTCAGCTCGTTATTCGGACCGCTGCGAACGAAGAAATACCGGTACACCTTGGTCCGGCATGGTTTGTTCTCTGCCAGGACATGAACCTGAGCCGTAACGATGTGGTCGAAGTAAGGGGGGCGCGCTTTACCCTTGAAGGGAAAAGGGTCATGGCCGCCTTTGAAGTGCGGTATAAGGACAAGGTTCTACTCCTTCGAGACGAAGACGGAATCCCCTACTGGAGCGCCTGGCGGAAGAGAAAGATTTAGGCGCTCAGGGCGTGCGGTAATCAGCGTGTTTATTCCTGCGACATAAGCGGCCTCGTCACACCGGTGTCCGGTGGGCTGGATGCGAAGGCTAAATGAGGGTGATTACTCTATCGCACTGCAGTGTTGTTGCCGCCTACTTTTTCTTGACGATTTTGTCGATGATCCCGTATTCCAGCGCTTCTGAAGCCGACATAAAATAATCACGGTCGGTGTCCTCGATGATTTTCTTTCCCGGCTGCCCGGTATGTGAAGAAAGAATGTCGTTCAGGTTGTCGCGGACGCGCAGCATCTCCTCGGCCTGGATCTGAAGGTCGGATGCCGGGCCGAACATGTTTCCGGCGATGAGCGGCTGGTGGATAAGCACGCGGGCGTGTTCCCATGCCGACCGTTTTCCCTTTGCGCCGGCGCACAGGATCACGGCGCCCATGCTGGCTGCCTGGCCCATGCACACGGTCGCGATATCGGATCTGGCGTTCTGCATGGCGTCATAAATGGCAAGCCCAGCTGAAATGACGCCGCCAGGACTGTTGACATAAAGGGTAATATCGTCGTCGGATTGACCGTCGAAATAGAGTATCCGTTTTACCAATGATTCGGCCGATTCGTCGGATACTTCGCCCCAGAGAAAAATCTCGCGCCGCTTGAGAAACTGCTCCTCCATCTCGGTGCCCATCATCAGTTTTTTCATGTTTTTCTCAAAGCCCTCGGTGCGTTCTTTTGCCATGGTATGGTTCCTCCCGGTTGATTTCCGAAATACGTTACCCATCGATCCCGCTGGTTTCGGTTCATGAATGAAAATACATCCTGCATATCCGGATTATACTCTTTGGGCCCGGGGCCTTTTACGGCACCGTGACCTCCGCGCTCCCGTCGGGCAGGTCTTTTACCGTTATCCCGAGCGGTGAGAACTCCTTGCGGAGCGCATCGGCCATGACCCAGTCCTTAGCCGTCCGCGCTTTCTGCCGTTGCCGTACCTT
>JAFGOU010000415.1 GCA_016926315.1 Chitinispirillaceae bacterium | reverse complement strand
CCGGATATCCGCGAACCGGAGATCGGGTCTCATGCGGGAGAGCAGCGCCCGGCGGCGCATGCTGCCGCTTCCGATGATCGCTCCGGGCGGGAGCGCGGCAAGGGGTGATCCGTCGCGCGATACCAGGGTATCGCATACGGATTCCGGGGCCAGGAACGCGCAGAGCTCGAGGGTTTCGGGAATACGGGAGGTGATATCCTTGAAACTGTGCACCGCGATGTCGATGGACCCGCCGCAAAGCGCGCGCTCGATTTCCCGTATGAAAACGCCCTTGCCGCCGATTTCCGCCAGGCTGGCCCGCTGGTTGCGGTCACCCGCGGTGACGATAGGCTGAAGGGTGACCTCGATTTCCGGGTACGCGCGGCGAAGACGTTCCGCGGCGATGCGTGCCTGGGCAAGGGCGAGTTTCGACCCCCTGGTTCCGACAATCACGTTTGATCGCATCGCTCCCCCGTTCGGAACAAATACCAGCGGGTAAACTCCTCGACCTGCGCGTCGATCAATGTTTCGATCTCGGCAAGCTCGTTTTTCCTCAGGTCAAGCCGGAGCCTGGCGGTTTCCCGCAGGTCGTCGATGCACACGAGGGTGACGCCGTCACGGTCGACGATCGCGGCGTCGGCGTTGCAGGGAGCCCCGAGATCGACGACAAGAAGAGGACGCAAAGGGCGCGCCGCGACATCGGTTCGCGTAATGAGCGGCGTCGGCGACGCGGTCGCCAGAATGAGGATATCGTATTCATGCAGCGCGGCTTTAAGCGCGGCGAACGGCACGAAGACGGCGTTGTGCTGTTTGCAGAACCGCTCCGCTCGGCTGTTGGTGCGGTTGCACAGGGCAAGGGCGCCCGGTTTCAGGTCGATAAGCCTTTTAAGCGCGCGCAGCCCCATGGCGCCAAGACCGACCAGCAGTATCCGCTTGTCGTCGATGGATCCGGCCAGTTCAAGCATCCGTTCGATGGCGATCGACGCGATCGACAGCGCGCCGCGTCCGGCGGCGGTGCGGCTGCGCACCTGCTTGCCCGTGGCGATGGCCTGTTGAAACAGGCGGTTGAGATACGAGTCGGTGGAACGGATGTCTTTGCAGCGGAAGTAGGCGTCGCGGATCTGGCCGAGGATTTCATGCTCGCCGAACACCATAGATTCGACGCCTGAAGCGACGCGAAAGAGGTGCCGGACGGCGTCGGCGCAGCGGTAGTTGGTGAGCGCCTTCTGTAACTGGTCGCGCGGGATGCCGTGGTAGCCCGCCAAAAAGTCGCCGAGCCACCCGGCCGTTTGTTCGTGACGCTCGCAGGCATAGTAGAGCTCTACCCGGTTGCAGGTGCTCAGCGCTACCAGTTCGCGCAGCGGCGCTTCGGAGGGAATCGCGTCGATGAACGTTTGTAGACGATCCTGTTCGAGATAGAGGCAGTCGCGCATGCGCATCGACGAGGTGCGGAAGTCCGCGGCCAGCGCGCCGATATGCAGCCTCATCCTTCCTCCTTCAGGAGGCAATCGAGCGCCGATGCGTGGCTTTCGAGGGTACGCGAGATATCGGCAACGGTATGGACCGCCGAAACGAACCACGCCTCGAATTGGGACGGCGGCAGATAGACGCCGGCGTCGAGCATGGCGTGGAAATACCGGCCGTACCGGTGCCGGTCGCTTTGCAGTGCCACTTCACTCGAAGCAACGGTGTCGCGGGTTGTAAAAAACAGGGTGAGCATGGAGCCGAACCGGTTGCACACTGCGGGGATACCCTTTTTAGCGCAGGCGGCGACAAGACCGTTGGCCAGAAGCGATGCCGTTTTCTCGAGTTGAGCGTAGAGCCCCGGCGTGGAGCGTATGAGACGCAACGCGGCGAGTCCCGCCGCGACGGCGACCGGGTTGCCCGACAGCGTGCCGGCCTGATACACCGGGCCCGCGGGGGCGATACGCGACATGATGTCCTCCGACCCGCCGTACGCGCCGATCGGCAGACCGCCGCCCACGATTTTTCCGAGGGTGGTGATATCAGGGGTCACGCCGTACAGCGCCTGTGCGCCGCCTGGTCCAACGCGAAATCCGGTCATGACTTCATCGAAGATGAGGAGCGCGCCGTGCTCGCGTGTGATTCGACGCAGGAACTCCAGAAATCCGGTCGCGGGAGGGACGACGCCCATGTTTCCCGCCACCGGTTCCACAATGACCGCGGCGATCGACCCGCTATGCCGTGTGAAAAGTTCCTCGACCGAAGCCTTATCGTTGTAGCACGCCACGAGCGTGGCGCGCGCGACCGTTGCCGGCACGCCGGGACTGTCGGGAACGCCAAGGGTCGCGGCGCCCGAACCCGCGGCGATCAAAAATGCGTCTCCATGACCGTGGTAGCAACCGTCGAACTTGACGATCAGGTCGCGGCCCGTGAAGCCGCGCGCGAGCCGTATGGCGCTCATCGTCGCCTCGGTGCCGGAATTGACGAGCCGGACCATCCGCATCGAGGGCATCATGTCGCGGATCAGCTCCGCGAGTTCGGTTTCCCGTTCAGTCGGCGCGCCGAACGAGATACCGTTATTCGCCGCGTCAACGATTGCCTCGGCGATGGCGGGATGCGCGTGACCAAAGAGCAGCGGCCCCCATGAGCCGACAAAGTCGAGGTAGCGGTTGCCGTCGATGTCGGTGAGCCATGCCCCCGATCCTGTTTTGAAAAATACCGGCGTGCCGCCGACGCCCTTGAACGCCCGCACCGGCGAATTGACGCCGCCGGGCATCACGTGACAGGCGCGTTCGAAAGCCTGGGCGCTTGACAATCGCTTATGCATGGAGCAAAACCTTCCTCCGGGTGCGCGGGACATACCGGCACTGCGGTTCTTCACCCATATAGTCGCCACTTTCGGCGAATGCGCGCGCCCTGCACCCGCCGCACCGGACGACGTATTCGCAAACGCCACATTTTCCGCCATACTTGAGTGACCGAATGCGGTCAAAGAGCGGGGAATCGCGCCAGATCGCACCAAAATCGTACCCGGCCGCGCGGAGGTCGCCGGCGGGAAGATCGAGAAACCCGCATATTTGCACGATACCGGTATGCGAGATGAACGCGAACGATTTGCCGCCGAGGCATCCGCCGGTGGCGGTGTCGAGCTCATGCCGGGCCGCGGAATCCAGGGAGGCGGCCGCGTCGTGTCGTCGCTGGTGCGCAATGCGGTAGTAGTGCGGCGCGCACGTGGGTTTTATGGAAAGGGACGAGGTTGCCTGAAGGTCGTAAATCCAATTAAGCGTTTCCTCGTACGCCTGCGCCGAAATGATCTCGTTTTTCAGGTCTACGCCGCGCCCGGTTGGAACGAGCAGAAACGGATGGAACGACACCGCGCCAAGCTGTTGCGCGAGGGCGAATATCGCCGGAAGCTCCCCGCGGTTGTTTTTTGTCACGGTGGTGTTGACCTGGAACGCGAGGCCCGCGGTTTTGGCGGCTGCGATGCCCCGCATGAGGCCGTCGAACGCGCCCGGAACGCCACGGAACGCATCGTGGCTTTGCGCGGTCGCGCCGTCGATGCTCACGCTGATCCGCTGGATGCCGGCGTCACGAAGCGCGGCGCACCGCTTGGCGTCGAGCAGCGTGCCGCAGGTTGCCATGACCATGCGAAGGCCCTTGTCGGTGCCGTAACGCGCCAGACGAAACAGATCGTCGCGTAGGAGCGGTTCGCCGCCGGTAAGGATCACGATGCCGGTGTGGATCGCCGCGAGCGAGTCGAGAACGGCGGCGCATTCGTCAAACGTCAGCTCGCATGCTACCGGAGCGGTTTGCGCCGATGCGCGGCAGTGGCGGCAGCGCAGCACGCACGACCGGGTGAGTTCCCATGCGACAAGTCGGGGAGGAGGAAGGTTGCCCGGCAGCATCAGGCGCCTCGTTTGGCGAGAAGCGCTGCGGCTTCAGCGGCATGGTAGGTGACGATCACGCGGGCGCCGGCCCGTTTGATCGAAAGCAGGAGTTCCATCATGACGGCCTGCCCGTCGATCCAGCCGTTGGCCGCCGCGGCTTTTATCATGGCGAATTCCCCGCTGACGTTGTACGCCGCGACCGGCACGTCGTAGCGAGCGGCGACCCGTCCGATGACGTCGAGGTAGCAGAGCGCGGGCTTGACCATGACGATATCCGCGCCCTCGTCGATATCCAGCGCCACCTCACGCAGCGCCTCGGCCGCGTTCGCCGGGTCCATCTGGTAGGAGCGTCGGTCGCCGAATGCCGGGGCGCAGTCGGCTGCTTCGCGAAACGGTCCGTAAAAGGCGGAGGCGTATTTCGCCGCGTACGACATTATGGGCAGTTCGGCAAAACCGGCATCGTCGAGGGCGCGCCTGATCGCGCCGACACGGCCGTCCATCATGTCGCTCGGCGCCACCATATCGCATCCGGCGCGCGCGTGGGATACGGCCTGACGGGCAAGAATGGTCAGGGTCCGGTCGTTGTCGATCCTGCCGTCGACCACGATGCCGCAGTGGCCGTGCGAAAGATATTCGCAGTTGCATACGTCGGTAATGACGAGCACTTCCGGAACGGCGGCTTTGATCGAGCGGACCGCCTGCTGGACAACGCCCCGGTCATCGGCCGCGATATCGCCGCTTTCGTCCTTGCGTTCCGGGAGGCCGAAGAGCAGAACGGCGGGTATGCCGAGGTCGCTAATCCGGCGGCACTCTTCGGTCGCGAGGTCGGATGAAAACCGGAACACGCCGGGCATGGAGGCGATCGGCTCCATGACCTTCGATCCCGGGCATATGAACAGGGGCATGACGAGGTCCGATACCGAGAGGCGGTTTTCGCGGACCATGTAACGGAGGAGAGGGCTTGATCGCAGACGGCGCATTCGCGTAGCGGGAAATGCCATGATAAAAGCTCCTTATAACGCGGCGTTGTTTGTACCGCTGATTTCTTCTTCGGTCAGATAGCAGGCCGGGTCTTCCTGCCACGGATCGTCATGGACCGCCTCGGCGCGAACCCTGAAATTGCCGTTGCACACGCCGTGCCAGACGCAGCGGCCGCACCGCCCTTTGAGAAGTCCCGTCCGATTCCGGAGATTGCGCAAAAGCGGTTCCGTACCGTCGGACCATATATCGCCAAACGGTTTTTCCCGCACATTGCCGCACGTGTAGTGCCTCCAGAACTGGTCCGGATGCACGTCGCCGTTCCATGAGACGCACCCGATCGAGATCCCGGAGTTGTTGCCGCCGTTCATGCGGAGAAGCTCCAGCGCCGAAGCGGCGCGCGGCGAATGCTCGCGTTTCATCCGGAGGTAAAGATAGACGCCGTCGGCGTGGTTGTCGACCGTGAGCACCTCGACGCCGGGTTGACGTCTGAGAAGGTCCGCGGTGCGGTCGATGATGCCGTGGACAAGCGCCCGCGTACCCGCGTGGTCGAGATCGTGGGCGGCAAGTTCCGCGCCCCGGCCGGTGTACACCAGATGGTAGAAGCAGATCCGGGGAATGCCCTCCTGCTCGATGAGACGGAACATGCCGGGAACTTCCATGGCGTTGTCCCGGGTGATGGTGAAACGCAGGCCGACTTTGACGCCGACGCGCATGCAGCTCCGGATGCCCTGGAGCGCGGCATCGTAGGCGCCTTTATTTCCGCGAAACCGGTCGTGCATGGCGGCAAGCCCGTCGATGCTGACGCCGACATACGACAATCCCGCGTCGCGCAATTTCGTGGCAACCTCGGGAGTAATCAGTGTCCCGTTCGTGGAAATCACGGCCCGCATACCGCGGCTTCGGGCGCGTGCGACCAGGTCGAACAGGTCGGGGCGCATGAGCGGTTCGCCGCCGGAAAAAAGCAACACCGGCACCCCGAAGTCGGCGCATCCGTCGATGAAATCGTTGCCCTCGGCGGTGGAGAGTTCGCCGTCGTAGCGCATGTCGCGCGATGCGGAGTAACAGTGCACGCAGCGGAGGTTACAGCGTCGCGTCACGTTCCAGACGACCACCGGTTTTTTATCGGCGGAGAACTGCAGCAGGTGGGAGGGGAGCGTCTTTGAGGAACGTCCGTACCGGAGCGCGTCGGAGGGCTCAGTGGTACCGCAGTAGAGTTTCGAGATGCCGATCATTTGATGGCGAAGCTCCCGGTTGTTGGCGGTGTCACCGGATCGTTATTCGTGAAGTATAAAAATAGCTTCCGGAACCGAATCAGCACCGTATGTGCGGGTGAGTCAGGAGCGGATTTCGTGGAATAAGGAGTCAACACCTGATTGAAGAAAGGGCGCGGCCGTAAGGCCGCGCCCCCGTGATGCGCCGAAAGACCGCCGGGTTATTGCGCTTCGCTCGCCGGAATGCCCAGCGCGTCGGCAACGCCCTTGCCGTAGGCCGGATCGACCTTCATGCAGTTGCCGATATGCCTGACCTTGATCTCGCGCGGCGCGTCGCCCATGGCGCGCGCCGTGTTTTCGAACAGCCGTTTCTGCTCGTCGGGCTTCATGAGCCGGAACAGCGCGCGGGGCTGGGAGTAATGGTCGTCGCCTTCGCGGTGATCGTAGCGGTCGGCCGCGCCGTCAATCGCGAGCGGCGGTTCCTTGGCGTCGGGCTGCTCTTGCCAGACGCCGTAGCTGTTGGGTTCGTACCCGAGGGTGGAGCCGTAGTTACCGTCAACGCGCATCGCGCCGTCGCGATGGAATCCGGTCACCGGGCAGCGTGGCCGGTTGACCGGGATCTGATGCAGGTTGACGCCGAGACGGTAGCGCTGGGCATCGCCGTAGGAAAAGAGGCGGCCTTGCAGCATTTTGTCGGGAGAGAACCCGATACCCGGCACGATGCTTGCCGGATTGAACGCGGCCTGCTCAACGTCGGAAAAGTAGTTTTCCGGGTTCTTGTTGAGTTCGAGCACGCCCACGTCGATGAGCGGGTACTCCTTGTGCGGCCACACTTTGGTGAGATCAAAGGGGTTGAACGGGAATTTCGCCGCATCTTTCTCCGGAACTACCTGGATTTTCATGTCCCAGCGCGGGAACTCGCCCTTTTCGATTGCAGCGAACAGGTCGCGCTGGTGGCTCTCGCGGCACTTGCCGATCGCAGCCTCGGCTTCGGCGTCGGTAAGGTTCTTGATCCCCTGCTGCGTCTTGAAGTGGAACTTCACCCAGAACCGTTCGTTGTTCGCGTTGATCAGACTGTAGGTGTGGCTGCCGTAGCCGTTCATGTGGCGGTAGGAGAGGGGAATGCCCCGGTCGCTCATGGTAATGGTGACCTGGTGGATCGCTTCGGGAAGATTGGTCCAGAAGTCCCAGTTGTTTTTCGCGCTGCGTAAGTTGGTCTTGGGATCGCGCTTGACCGCGTGGTTGAGGTCCGGGAACTTGAGCGGGTCCTTGAGGAAAAACACCGGCGTGTTGTTACCGACCAGGTCCCAGTTACCCTCCTCGGTGTAGAACTTGAGAGCGAAACCCCGGATATCCCGCTCCGCGTCGGCAGCGCCGCGTTCGCCAGCGACCGTGGAAAAGCGGACGAAAACTTCGGTTTTCTTGCCGATTTGGGAAAAGAGCCTGGCCTTGGAATACTTCGTGATATCGTGGGTTACGGTGAACGTGCCGAACGCGCCCGAGCCTTTTGCGTGCATGCGCCGTTCCGGAATAACCTCGCGGTCGAAATGCGCGAGCTTTTCGAGGAACCAGACGTCCTGCAGGAGCTGGGGACCGCGCTTTCCGGCGGTCAGGATATTCTGGTTGTCGGCCACCGGAGCGCCGGTGACGTGGGTGAGCTTCTTGTTCATGGGTCAAAGTTCCTTTCGTTGTTATTTCGTTTTCATCATGATCTGGTAATCTTCGAGCAGCGACTGGAGATCCTCCTCGTGCTCGACCTCGTCCTGAAGTATCTGAAGTGCCATGTTGTAGGTGACCGGATCGCCGGTCATGGTTTTTTCAAGGAGCTTTTTATAGGTCGTGATCGCGCACTGCTCGCCCTTGATGTTCTGGTCGAGGAGCGCGCGCACCTGCGGATCGTCGGGTGCGTCGTAGCCGCAGTTGGTCATGTCGAACCAGTTCTTTGGCGTGGTGATCGGCGTGCCGCCGAGCTGGATGATGCGCGTGGTGAGCATCTCCGCGTGGCGCAGCTCGTCGGCCGCGTGCTGGAGCAGTTCCGCGATAACGGCTTCCTTCATCGGTCCCTTGGCAACCTTGGCCCCGAGCCAGTACTGGTAGTGGGCAAGCCATTCGTCGGCAAACGCCTTGTTGAGCAGCGTCAGGAGCTCTTCGATATTGATCCCGACAATTTCAATTCCCTTTGTTCCCATGGGAACCTCCTTTGGTTGATGGTTGTTGACATTTTCGGCATATTCCAAAAAAATCGATGCGGTGGCGTGTGATCTTGAATCGGCTCAGTTTTTCAGCCTGTTCGTTGATGTCAACCGGGTGCGGCATGGTGAAGTCGGTTATTGATCCGCATCGCTCGCATACCAGGTGGTAGTGCGGCGCTATGGTCGCCTCGAACCGGTCGATGCCGGACTCAAGCGGCAATCGCTGTATCACTCCCTGCTCGATGAGGGTGGCAAGGTTCCGGTAAACCGTACTAAGGCTCAGACGCGGGATCTCTTTCTTAAGCCGCCGATAGATCCAGTCGGCGCCGGGGTGGTTGTCTACGGATCGCAGCAACGCCAATATCCTCTCTCTTTGTCTACTTCTCTTGTATTTTGAACGTGTTAGCATAATAACAATAATGATTATTGTTATTGAATCTATATCTGCTGGCGTTTCAATAGCAAGCAAATTATTATCGATTTCAAATACCTGTTTTAGGCCTGGCAGCCCCGGCAGGAGAGCCGGTGTTAAAATATTGAATTTTTATCCGTAATGATTTTGTTTTTTTGCATTTTTATTAATATTTTTACTAGTAAGCGGCAGCCGGTAGGAGTGATATATGAAATCCAATGTATCCTATGCTCTTGTTGTTTTTGCCTGTATCGCATTGGGTACGTGTGTTAATGGACCCGGTATCATTGATTCGGTCGACTCACCCTCTGTTATTGAGCTTGATACGGCAAGTCTGATAAAAATCTTACAGAGCGACACGGTTGCCATGATCGATTTCTACTCGCCGACCTGCCGGTACTGCATTCAGAGCGCATGGATTATCGACAGCCTCAATAAGGTATACGGCGATACAATGCTTTTCGCGAAGATGAATACCGAGTTGGATAGTTTGATCTGGGAGCATTTTCAGCTTACTGAGATCCCCACGTTTGTTTTTTACCATAACGGCCAGGAGTATGCCCGGCGCACCTACCATGAAATCCAGGGCCCGGAAGGAGAGTATGACTCACTCGCCGTTCTTGCCGAGGAAGTACTTGCCTTGACAAATCCAGGTGCAATCCGTCAGAAAAAAGAGCGTCCGGAGCTCTGACGGTGAAAAAACGCGCTACAACGCTTTTTCATCACATTCTCATGGTCATTGGATGCGCATGCATTGCACAAGCTTCGGATATTAGGGGTGTTCAATCAGAATTCGACCGCTGCATCAGCATAATGGAGCGGTGCGAGCGCACGCTTCGCAGCTTTGAGGACGCGGCCGGCCGGATCAATCGCGCACTGCATGACCTTCCCGCAACATCGGTGGGCAAAGCGCGCGACGAAGCGGCGCTGTTGGAAAGCCGCATAGACTATTACCGTAACCGGTATGAACGCGCCAGGGGACTTGCCGATAAAACGCGTGACGATCTCAACAACGTTAATGGCCCGACCTGCCCTTCATGCGTTGAGTCGGCGGTCAGCCTGTACTGCCGCAGCGCGGAGACCTTGCAGGAGGACCTCGACGAATATCTTCAAAAGGCCGCCGAGCTTGAGATGCGGCTTGGGCGGAAAAAGGGAGGAGAACGTCCATTCTCCCGGCCTGCCTATGATACAAATGCCGCCTCGCTGGATTCGGCGATTGATCACGGTCGCAACATGCTTGCATCGTGCCAGGACAAGGGCGTTCACGCATTGTGGCGGCAGGTGGTCAGAAACCGGGAAAAAGCGGACAGCCTTTATGCATGCGGAGAAACGAAGAGGGGAGTCCAGGCTTTGTCCATCTCCAGGACGCTGCTCTTGAAGGCAGAGGAAAAATGCGCAGGGAAGTAAGCGCGGGGCGGGGCCTTTTCCGGCTTGCCGCCGGCATGATGCTGCAGCTCTCTTTTGTCCTGACGGCCATGAGCGCTGAGCACAAAAGCGATTCGCTTGCCTATGTCAAGCTTATTCAATCCGTTGAAGTGTCCGAAAACAACCGCAGCATTATTGAAACTGCGGAAGCGCTTGCGCAGGAAGGACTGTATGCCGAAGCCGTGGAGCTTGTCGGCGACCTTTTACCGAAAGCGGATACTGGGGCTGTATCTGACGCGACTGTTGCGAAAACACCGTGGCGCATTGCGTTTGGAACGGATTTTTATCATATCGAAGATGTCGATACCGCCCTTCTCACTGCGGAAGAGCTGCGTGACTACAACCGCCTTATCGAGACGCCGCTTTCACTCTGGTCGCGGGTCAGACTTGACCACAAGTGTAATGAAAATGGTTTAGTGCAGGGAATAGCGCCTGAGCTGTATGCTTCGGAACGGAAGGCCGTGATCACTGTTCCGCTGCGTATGGCAATGGCAGCGGAACGGCTGCTGGTCGAAGGAGCTGTTGGCGCCGCAAAGTGGTTCAGGGCCGATGCCTCGGGAAACACGCCGTTCGAACCGGCAAAGGCGCAGCCGTCAGACATGGGCAAAACGTCGCTTTGCCTGATTAACAGAAGCCTGTCCTCTCCTGAAAAGAATTTTTTCTGGAGGGTTCCTGTGGCGCTTTCGTGGGAACATTTCCGTAAAAACCGTACCGGGTATGAATCGTGCGTCGAATACGGGTTTTCGCCGGCCGCGGAGTGGCGCGCGGGCGGCCCGCTCGCCGGCGTGAGGGCGCTTCTTGATTGCAGGTACCAGGATTATTACAATGACGGCGCTGATTCGCTCGATGTTGCCAGGTTGCTGGGCCGTATCGACGGCGACCTGCGCCTCGGGCAGGGCAGTTTCATGCCGGCGCTGGCCCTGTTTGCGGACCGCTATACCGCACACGAGCGGTTACAGGAAGTGGACAGGATCGATTGTTCGCTGCGGTCAGAATATCCGTTGCACGGTTGTGTGAACGCACGGCTATCCGGCCGGTTTGTATACGAGCGCGAGGCGTACCGGATAATCAACGGAACACACGGTTTTTTCCTTGATGGCAGTGAAACCACCGTGCGGCCGTCGCTGCGCGTTTCATTCGGTACGCTAGCCACAATCGAACCTGAACTGTCCGCGGAGCTGCGCGCGGCGCATGAACGCGATACGCCCGATTCAAGCACGGTCAGGAGATATCTCTGGGAAGCGCGGCGCTCCCTGGAACCGGCGCTGCGGTT
>JAFGOU010000414.1 GCA_016926315.1 Chitinispirillaceae bacterium | reverse complement strand
GAAAAGGCCGCCGTTGTCGCCTGTCGCCCAGAAAAGAAGAAGCGCGCTGCCGAGATACGCAAGCGGAAGCGTGATGTCAATAACTCGCAGATACATCAGGAACACGGCGCCGGCAATGAGCGCGGCAGGCGACATGGCCCCGATCCAGGTGCTTTCATGCGAGATGCAGAAGTCAAGGAGCGTGTTCCATGTCACCGGTTCCGGCATAAACGCTGATCCCGCGTCCAGGGCCAGCATCGCCGGAAAGGCGAGCCCGAGAAAAGCCTTTGCCGCAAGCGCCGGATTGAGAAAATTTTGCCCCAGACCGCCCATGGCGCCTTTCACCACGGCAATGCCAAACAGCGCTCCCAGCGGCGCCATCCAGAGCGGAGCATGCGGCGGCAGCACCAGCGCCACGAGCGCACCGGTCACGAGCGCGCTTCCGTCCATGCCGCAGAGTCGTTGTCTCTTGACGCAGAGGATAATCCACTCTGTCACCGCCGCCGTTCCCATGGAAAGCGCCGCGACCACGACAACGCGCGGCCCGGAAGCCAGCGCCGCCATGATCATGGCCGGAACAAGCGCAAGCAGTACCGTATACATGATCCGCGATACCGACGCTCCCGAGTGCAGGTGCGGCAATGCCGTGATGGTCAGTCCGGTCGCCGTGACGGGTTGTTCCTTCCCGTTCATGCCGCCGCCCCCAGGTTGTCTGAAGCCTGACTCTGAGACCGGCGCGACAAGGATTTTCCGTACCGCAGCCAGTGCACAAGGTTGATCCTGGAAGGGCATACATAGCTGCAGCAGCCGCATTCCAGGCACGCCGCGATCCCGCATGCTCTGGCCGCTTCAATGTCCCTTTTCTGGACCGCGAGCACAAGCCGCGCCGGCTCGAGACCTGACGGGCATACCTCATGGCAGCGTCTGCACTTCATGCACGGCAGGCTTTCGATAAAGAGCGACGGTTTATCCAGCGCAATGATTGCGCTGCTTGTTTTAAGGACCGGCGTGCTCAATTCCTGCAACGCATTGCCTGACAGGGGACCGCCGTCAACAACCTTTGCGCACGCTTCAACGTCGGTTTCGCACGCCGCAAGAAGCGTCTGTACCGGGGTTCCGATTCGAACGCGAAACGTTTTCGGCGCTGCCGCCGCCGGACCGCCCACTGCCACAACGCGTTCATAGCACGGCCTGAACTCCATGACAGCGTCATGCACGGCAGCCAGCGCTTCGCACCCGATGACCATGCAGCCCGCATCAAGCGACGATTTGGAGCCGCGCAGGGTGACACCGGTGAATGCCCTAGCAAGCAGCCGCTCATGGTGAAAAGGGTAGTTCGGCCTGAGCGCTGCAATCGTTATCTGCTCCCCTCCCTGCGCAAGAGCGAGCGATGAAAAGGCCTTGTATGCCCCGGGCCGTTTCTCATTGACCGCTACCCGGCATTTTGCTGCACCAGTGATCTTCATACACAACATTATACCGGTGAATATTTTTTCCGCGTACGCATGCATGATCGATAACCGCGCGTCCGCAAACGGTTCGGTAACCAGCGCATTCACCACAAGCAGGTCCGGCTTTGCGCCGGCAGCCGCCTCTAACTTTTGTAAAAGCGGAACCGCGTTGACGTTGGTATCAATAATGCCGCTCTGCTCAATCCTGCGAAAAAGGTCGCCCGCCGTGCATTCCTCTACCGGCTTGTCATATGGGATCGGCGAGGCGAACTCGTCCCTGCCGTTGTTTTCAATGACCATGCTCATCGCATCGCGACGTACGGAAAATGGCCACGGCACGATTGACCTGACCGTGCCTGAAACCGAAGCATGGACCGGTACCGCGGCATGGTGCGCGGCCTTGCCGATACACTGGCCGCACGCGACAAGGTCGCCCGTTGCAACGCACGGGACAGCCGGAACACCATCATGATGAATAAGAGGAATGACCACCTGTTCTGGCGCGGGAAGTGTTTCAATTGCCTGGGGCTCGGCGTCCGCTGCATCGAGTTTGAGCGCCACCCCGCCCCTCACTTTCGGCTTTTTGATCACGACACTCTCCTCTGGGAGCTTTTGCGGACAGAGACCCGGAGTTTTGCGGCTTCGATACGCGCTAACGACAGGAGGTTCAGCCGCTAAAAACTACTTACAGCTACGTTGAAAATCAAGCATTTGGACCTGCACAATACCATGTAAACATGGCATAACCCCGGTTTTTCACAAACCCCCAACAGACCCGTATGGTTGAATTATTTTACTGTCCGGTTTCACGGCACAAGGATTTTTCACGTGGGAACACCGCAGCAACCACCGCCGGTACTACTGTTTGTCGCGATCATGTACGATAAGGACGCGCCCCTGGAAAACGCCCTTGACCGTATTATGGCACGTTTCGGTCCTGTTGAGGCGCGTCACGGCCCATTGCCTTTTTCATGGAGCGATTACTACGAACAGGAAATGGGTACCCGCCTGATGAAAGCCTACTACTGCTTTCAACAGCCGATTGATCGCGAAGACCTGCCCGCCATAAAGCTCTGGACCAACGTGCTCGAGCATGACCTTGCGTCAGACGGCAAACGCACCATCAACATCGATCCCGGCTACCTCTGCCGCGACAAGCTCGTGCTCGCAAGCACCAAGGATTTTTATCACCGCCTTTACCTCGGCTCCGGCATTTACGCCGAGGTCACGCTCCACTTCCGGCAGGGACGGTTCCGCTATTTTTCGTGGACCTATCCTGACTTTAAAGAGGAGAAACTGCAAGAGTTCATGATGAAGATAAGGGCAAAGATGGTGGGGGAGCAGAGGAAAAAACAACAGACAGCGTAACCGTCATTTCATGTTGCATGTTCACGGGATCAGTATCGCGCGCCGGGCAACCGGTGCACCTTCCAGTGATAGCGTACAGATATACAAACCGGCGGCAACAGAACCCCTGCCCGGCAACGCGCAGCAGTGCGTGCCGGCTTTTCGTTCGCCGCTATAGAGTACCGAATGCTTTTTCCCGTCCAGTGTATGAAGCGTTACGGCAACATGGCCGGCGGAACTGAGATTGAACGCCATGCCTCCATGCCGACAGACCAGCGAAGAAGCCGGACCGTTATTCCCGAACCGTAACGCATCGCGGTCATGTACTGCCACACGAATCTCCGGAGTATCACCGAAAAACAGGTACATTCTTCCTTCAAAGGTCCCGTTGAGCGAATGTTTTTGGCCCTGCGGCCCAAGGTCGGACGCGGCCAGGAATTTCGTTCCGATGGGTGGAATCCCATGAAGAAAGGAGATGTTCTTACCCGGAAACACCATGGCGCTGGTTTGAGGATCCACTCCGTCTTTGGGAGTAAACAAGCGCAGAAACATGCCCCGCGAGTCCATGACAACATGTATCGTCACTTCGTCGGTGAGCAGGCGCGCCCAGTATACGTCGGCGAAATACCCCTTGAATTCGGGGTATTCCCATACCTGTCCGGTAATGGCGTCATTGTAGTCCCGCTGCCACAGATTGTGCACCGTTCCCCGCATGCGGTTTTTCCAGACACGGTACGGACCTTTCCCCAGCCACACCGCGCCATTGACTTTCGACTCCGGATAATCAAAATCAACGCCGTAATAATCATACCTGCCGGAGAGCGAATAACGGTACGTCAATGAAAGCCAGCCGTTACCCTGGACCCGCCAGCGCACGCTTTCGAGGTCCCCGCTGTAGGTCGCTTCAAAGAGTCCGTTATTGCCGTCGGTGGAAACGTCGATTGACTGCAGGGTCGCGCTGCCGGC
Organism: Chitinispirillaceae bacterium; assembly: GCA_016926315.1. Next base: position 13,847 of record JAFGOU010000414.1, on the reverse strand, counting down.
CGACAGGGTCGGCCCGTTTCCAAACGAGCAGGCTCTGCCGTCAACCGATACATTGGCGAGCCGGCCAGTTGTTTTACTGAAGGTATACCGCACATTGCCTGCCGTCATGATTGCTTCGCTTGCGCTTTCACTCACGGAAACAGTGGCCGCACTTTCCGTTTCAACGATGCTTTCCCGCATTGCCGATGCAGACGGTATCATCCACGACCATTCACCGATTACCCTTCCGGTTCCATCTGTGGCGCTTAATAGCAGCGCATGCGCGTCATGCCAGTCCCCCGGCAGATCGAGCCGCAGGCTCCCCCGGTTTCCCGGTGTAATGGAACCGGTTCTCGCCGTTCCTTGGGATACCGTGTCGTACCCGCTGTCAGCATCCATAAAAGCAAAACGGGCCAGCCGCCAGGTGAAAAGTACCTCATTGAAATTGGTAAAGTCATAGCGGTTTTCCACCTCAATGGTACCGGTAAAATCACCGGGTAAGGAATCCATGGCAATCTGTACCGGCGACCATATTTCCCTGATGGCGTAAAAACTTCCCTCCTTTTCGTGGTACGGTCCTACGATACCGTCAGGCGCCAGATTGCCGCGGGCATCCAGCCTGTTGTTGTTGTCGGTTCTTACCACGGCCTCGTCAGCGAAAACCCAGAGGAATCCCCCGGCCGAGCGCGGCCGGCTGCGCATGAGGTTCCAGTAATCCTCCAGTCCCGCGCCGTGCCCGCCGTCATAGAGCCCGTGAAGAAACTCGGTAGGCATGTAAATGGTATTACCGTTCAGGATATTCTGCACACTGCTGTAACTCTCGTAGTGATCGGTATTGACATTGCTGAACGTGGTCCAGGGATGCAGCACGGCGCGGTTCTGCGGATCCCATTTTCCGAAGTCGGCGTCAAGCGCGGTATTCCATCCTCCCTCGTTCCCGTTGTCCCAGAAAATGATACACGGGTGATTGACATCAAAGGTGACCATCTCTTCCACGAGCGTGCGCCCTATATCCGTGTCGTAAGGAGGCACCTGCCATCCTGCCAGTTCATCCAGCATATACATTCCCAGAGAGTCGCAGTACTCCATGAAATGCCGGTCAGCTGGATAGTGGGAATTGCGGATGGCGTTGATATTCATGCTTTTTGCCAACAGTATATCCTCACGCGAGTTGCGGGGACTGAGCGCCCTTCCGGAGGAAGGCCAGAAACAATGCCGGTCCACTCCCCGAAACATCACTTTCTTTCCATTGATGTAAATGCCGTTGCCTGCCCGTACCTCCACCGTGCGGAAGCCGATATGCTCCTTCACGGTATGTACAATATTTCCTCCGCTCCGCAGATCCACTTTCAACCGGTAGCGATGGGGATACTCGGCGCTCCAGAGATCGATATTCGAAAACGTTCCCCGCAGCGACACGCTGGCAGCGCCTGCCTGAACCGTTGCCGATAGTTGCGAACCCACGGTCCGTCCATCGGCATCGACCACGCTTCCGGTCACCTGCTCCCCGCCCGAGATATTGTCAAGATACACGTCGGCCGAAAGGGTGCCGTCCGCCCGCGCATTAACGGCTATCCGCTCGATCAGCCGCTGCGGAAACGCTTCCAGATAGACCGGCCGGAATATGCCGCCGAACACCCAGTAATCGGCCTGCCGCTCCGCGCTGTTTATGGAACTGTTTGACGACATCTTGGCAACCGTCACTTCCAAAAGATTGGAGCCGCTGAAATTCAGGTGCTGCGTGATTTCATATTTGAAACGGTAAAAAGCTCCCTGGTGTACCGGTCCGGCGCTGTTGCCGTTGATCGACACTCTGGTATCGGTCATCGAGCCCTCAAACACGATGAACACCCTTTTCCCGTTCCAGGTACTCGGCACCGTGAAGCTGTGCCGGTACCGGCCCTCTTCACTGGCTTTGTTTTGATCGTGACCGTAATTATACGCACCGAACCCATGGAGTTCCCAATTCGAAGGCACTGGAATGGTCGTCCACCTTCCGTTGTTCATCCCTGCGGTACAGTAGAATTCCCAGTCCACGGCATCATCCACGCCTTTACCGGATAAATACCGGACCTCGGTCTCCTGACCATACCCCTGCCAAAAGAGCCCACAACCGAGCAGCACGGCAAAAACACCTGTGGTTCTCATAAAAAAAGCCTCTTTCAGGTACATGGCACAGATTGCCTTTTCTACAGTCCTATCTCCTTTGCCACCTCGCGCATACCCATGATCACATCGGCTATCAGCGCCTCGAGCTCGACACCCAGCATGGTTGCCCCTTTTTGTATGACCTCCCGGTTCGCCCCTGCCGCGAAACTGGCCACTTTCCATTTTTTCAGCACTGACCTGGGCTCAAGGTCCATGACGCTTTTCGACGGCCTGACCAGCGCGCACGCGGTCACAAAACCGCACAGCTCGTCGACGGCGTACAGGGCCCTTTCCATTGCCGTTGTGGGCTCGACATCGCTGCAGATGCCCCAGCCGTGCGATACGGCGGCATGAATATACTCCCGTGGCCAGCCTTTGTCTGCGAGGATTTCCCGGGTCTTGGTGCAATGCTCGGCAGGATACTTCTCATAGTCAAGATCGTGAATAAGCCCGACAATGCCCCACATCTCCTCATTTTCATGCTGCTTACCGGCAATGAACCGCATTACGCCTTCCACGGCCAGCGCGTGCTTGATCAGGGAATCGCTCGTGTTGTACTCCTTTAAAAGCGCCAGAGCTTCTTCTCTGGCAGGAACATGGGTTTCCATTGGAACGTATCCTTTCTATGTTTCTATAGAAGAAAATACCTAGGGGCGACCCGTTGGGTCGCCCTTCCTTACCCTGACTGCGCCTTTTCCCGTATCATATCCATCTCGTCCCAACCCCAGTTCGGCAGTTGCGTGATAAAGAAAAGGTCATTGTGCCAGAGCGGGTCGGTGCACAGGCGCGGGAACTGTCGTGCCCAGTGTTCAAAGAGCCGGGTGCCCGGAACAGGGGAGAGCGGAACCGGTTTTGCCTTGACGCCGAGGCTTTGTATGAACTCGATCTCCTGCACGACCATCTCCGGCGTCTGCTCAGGAAGACCTGCCATGACATAGATGCCGATTTCAGAGCCCTTGAATCCCGCCGCGAGAAGGCATTTGATTTTCCGGGCAAGGTCATTTCGCGTTACTTTGGCGCTGATATCCCGTGTGTGCCGTGCCGCGCCGCTCTCATAGCCGAACCGCAGCGTCTTGAATCCGCACTGTTTCATCAGGCAGGCGAGCGCGTCATCGATAGAGCGCAGGTGCAGGCCGTTGGGCGCGTGGAGCCGGAGCTCGAGTCTCTGGTCCATGAGCGCATGGAGCAGCGGCACGATGCCGTGTTCCGGCTCGCAGAGCAGCGCGTCGTCGTAAAAAGCAAGGTCAATGCAGCCGTCTGCTTCGGCGCAGCAGGTGATTTCGTCCATGACCAGACGCGGATCGCGGCGGCGAAAGTTGCCCTGCAAAAACGATGAAGCGCAGAAGCTGCACCGCATGGGGCAGCCGAGCGACGTGAGTATGGGCCCGTGGAGAGTATGGCGCGCCATTTCAAGGCCGGGCCTGAGCGATAACGGCGTGCGTGCCGTGAGCCGAGGGAGCGACGGGTGAAGAACGACGCCGCCGATATCGATGACCGATGTATTGATCCTGACCTGCTGCGGCATGCGCCCTGCCATGACCTCTGGCAGCAGGCGCGCCGCAGGGCCGCCGACCACCATGGGTACATCGGGAAATCGCCCGGCCATGGTTGCGGCCGTGAATACCACGCCGGGCAGCCAGTAGGTCATCATTGACCCGATGCATATGAGGTCGGGACGCGGTATTGATTCAAGGAATGCGGTCAGCTCCGGAATAGGCCGGCCGTACCGTTTGTAGGTGCGCGGAATGGAGCGGTAGAGCGGCGGCTTTTCGATCTCTACCCATGGAAAATCGCCGGTGCCAAGTCGCTTGGACTTGTCGCTCCCGGACCGCTTGAGGCAGTTGAAGAACCTGACTTCGTAGCCGTTGCGCTGCAACAGGTCGATGAGAAAATAGGGCCCGAGCGGATGCATCCACTCGTCGTAGAGCTTGAAGTCGGTGGCATACGGGTTGATGACAAGGGCAAAGGGGGTGCGCGACATGATCAGTACAGGATTATTCCCATGAAAACCCACGGTCTTTTCCCACATGCGTCGACCGGGTCATGGAGAGCGGCAGTTTGTTTTCGAGACGGGCGGACACGATGGAATCATAGCCCATTTTTCAATGGTTTGTTTGTATGATGAAACGACGAATCGTCGCGATACTGCAACGATAATATAATCGTTGCAGTATCGTACACTGCCATCATGTCCTTTCCAGTTTCTCTAACGCTTTCCCCACAAAAAAGCTATCTTCCGACAACCACCGCCACCGTTTTTGTAAAACGGTGCGTCTCCATCCTGCACAGATAGGTTCCGCACGCGATTTTGCCGTTTCCCTTTTCGAGTGGCAGTGCGTGGATTCCGGATGCTGCGCGTCCGTTAAAAAGCCTTTGTATCAGCTGGCCCTTGAGGTCAAAGAGCAGAATCGCGACATGAGTGGATGCCGGCACGCGGAAGACCATCTTTGAGCCGGACGTCTGCAGGTCGAACGAGTTCGGCGCAAGATCCTGGCGCGCCTTCGCGACGCGTGTTCCCGATGCGGCAACAGCAAAATCGTCCAGGCATATATCGCTCGCCCAGAGGTTCCCGGTTTTTCCTCGGAAACGGAAAACGACTCTGGTCCCCTTGTAGGCATTCAGGTCCACCACCTGCTGGAACCAGCGGTCGCCGTGATCGCCGGACAGCGTTACGACCGAGTCGCTCCAAACGCCGTCGACATTGATATCGAGATAAAAACTACCCATGGCGCCGGCGATGTTCGTATCGCAGAACATGTGACACCAGAATGACAGCAGGGGATCAACCAGGCCGGTGAGATCGAATTTCGGGGTGATGAATTCGCCGGCCTCATTGGAATTACCCGAGGCTTCCATATAGATGTAATTGCCCTTTCCCGAGGTATGATCGCCCGTAGGGCCGGTTACATCCGGTGTGGACCCGACGCGAGACGGCGTGGGGCCGGCCCAGACAACCCAGGGCAACTGGTTGGTTTCCGACTGCTCCCATTTATACGGGAGTTCGGTTGAACTCGAATCCAGCGTATCGCAATTCTCGGTAAAGGGAAACCGGTTGATAACATATTCCGGGATGATCCCGAAGGTACTGTTGCTTTGGTCGTAAAGCGCGGCGCTGTCCACGCTCGTTACTTTAATTTTATAATCACTGCCCTCGGTGATATCCGGGCCCACGGTCCACTGGTAGGTGCCGTTGCTCGCGACCGAAGCGGCCAGGGTTTTTACGGTGGAGGCGCCTTTGATCAGATCGATCCTTACGTTGCCGGGAATATTATCTCCCCAGACGATGCTGAATATAGACCCGGTTTCAATCGTTTCCCCGCCGTTGGGCGATATCAGAGAAATGAAAGGAGCGCCGCCTTGCCCGTTGGCAAGATTGGTCATGGGATCGCCGTAAACGTGAAAGTAGGTCCTGGAATGACTCTTGCCTTTCAGATGACCGACGAGCCAGATCTGTCCTATGTTCGTAACGGGCATGGTACCGGCCGATTTCGGGTACATCGCCGTATACATTGCCTCATGCAGGCCGTCATTATCGCCCGAGTAGGTAGTAACCGTCGCGCCGATACTGGTGCAGGTACCGTATTGCGATGTCTGGGCCAGATAGGCCAGATTGTTGGTATGGTGCCCCTTGAAATTGCCGGTAAGGCAGTTCAGCGAGGTAAAAAACGGCGAGCAGGTGCTGGTAATTTGGCCGTTGCTGAACATCGTATATCTCATGGGTGGAGATCCCGTGCCGCCGGTGCTTCCATGGTCCCGATGGCTGATATTCAAAACTCCTTCGTTCCACCGTTTGATGATCTCGGCCGTTGCCGCGGAACCGCTGGTATAGAACGGGTTCGGGTCCAATGTCCATGATTCAAAAGGAACAATGGGCAACCCGATATTGGATCCGCCGTATCGTGTCGGGATGCTTGGCACCTGATACACCCGGTGAACGGTATAATTGAGCGGACCGCTGGGATCATCGAGATGAACCGTGCCGTGATGGCCTGTTGAAAACCGGTCCCAGACGCCGTTTTTTACCTCGGCCCCGGACGTGGATAATTGCGTCATGCTCCAGGCGCCGCCGGCTTCATGCCATTTCTGGTGCTGGACGATATTTTTCAGCTTGGTTTCATTATCGCAAAGGAAAATCCCCAGCCCCACGTCTTCTATATTGTCGGTCCCGTTTAACCGTGACCAGGTCTTGTAATGATAGCTGGTGCCGTCGACCGGGATCGGAATGATCGTTTCGTCGCCGACGATAATTACGTAGTCCATCCTGGAAGATGCGTACAAGTTCTGTATTCTTGAGGTAATACCGGACGCGTTCATACCATCGGCATTGACGATTTCCACCAGGGTGTACCCCTTGCTCTGGCGGAAGGCGATATAGTCCTCGAACGTGGCGGTATTGATAAGGGATGATTTCGAGACCACGATGAATTTTTTGGCGTCCGCAGCGGGATAAACGGTCGGATCCGGAACGCCGGTGCCGTTGAACGTCACGCTGTTTATCGCCCGGCTGAACAGGCCGGGAGCGTCTTTCTCGTCTGTCTTTCCCCTGCGGTATTTGATCACGATATCCGCGGTGTTCGTGGCATAGAGCTTTTTCGTTTGGGGATTGTAGGTGATAGGACAATAGGTGATTTCAAGAAATCTGATAGTGTGGCAGAACATGTTTTCGAAACTGATCGGATAGGTGAACTGAGCGTGGCGGCTGTAGATGGCGTCATCCCGGGTGAAGACACGGGCATCCATGTCCACGCCATAAACAAATGATTCCGGAAGCTGCTCCTGGATGGGCGCGACGGCGTATTCCCCCTCGACAGGCAGGTAGTCGGTATTTTCCGTCGAAACGCCTTCCACCTGTGCGTTGTACGGAATCCGCACCTGCAACCGCACGAGCGGCAGATCCGGCATGCCGCGTTTGTCGGGATCGATTGTTCCGCTGAAATTGAGCGCAGAGACCTTGATGTCCTCGCTTTTAAAAGCAAAGGTTGCGTACGTTCCGCCGAGCAAACCGTTATCGTCGGGGTAATCGAGTGCAACGCCGGGAATGGTGAGTGGAAGTATGCAACGTGAAACGCCGTTGTCGTTTTCCACGTGTACGTTGCCGGCGGCAACCGTCCTTTCGGACGACAGTGACGTGCTTGGGGAAAAAGAGATCCATTGTCTCTGTGCAAAGGCAGCGGTTACCATCAGGAAAATCGTGAACGCAGGCGCCTGAAAGCGCGTTAGCTTTGAAGCCATTTTCCCTCTCCTATGGTTTAAGGGCTTAAGCAAATCGGTAAGAGATTTAATCTGATACTCCCCAGGATTTTACCGATTAATATAATCCAAATTTCTGCAAAAACCATTTTTATTCCGTACAGCGGTTTTGCTAAAGGAGACCACGGTTTTGTTCCATGGTAATGGGGTATCACCCACGCAGTATTTTCACCGATAAATCATGTCGTGGAAGAAAACCACTATTTCCATTGATTCAGGCGAACAGGTGCAAGCCATCGCGCCGGTGATCATCTCCGCGAGCCGGTCGACCGATATTCCGGCGTTTTACGGGGAGTGGTTCATGCGGCGGCTCGAGACGGGATATGCCCGGTGGGTCAATCCGTGGAGCGGAAAACCGGTGTATGTGTCGTTTTCGCGGGCGCGCGTGTTCGTGTTCTGGTCAAAAAACCCGGCCCCCTTTTTCCCGTTTCTGGAACAGCTGGACCGCATAGGCATCCACTACTTTTTCCACGTCACGCTTAACGATTATGAAGCCGAAGGGTTGGAGAGGGGCCTGCCTCCCGTTAAAGAGCGGATTGAAACGTTTGTGTCGCTCAGCCGGAGGATCGGCCGCGACCGCATGATCTGGCGTTTTGATCCGCTGCTTCTGACCGATACGCTGGGAGGAGACGAGCTGGTCGGGCGGATCGGGCGGATCGGCGAAAAAATCGCAGCGAGCGCGGACCGTCTCACGATCAGCTTTATTGCCATGTACGCGAAGGTGGAGCGCAATCTGCGGAACACCGGCGCATGCCTTCGGACTTGGGACGACGAATCGCGGGAGCGCGCCTGCGCGGGAATCGCCGCCCTTTGCAGGTCATGGAACCTTCGGGCTGTTTCCTGCGCAATACCTGAGGACCTGGACCGCTTCGGGATCGCGCACGGGAAATGCATTGACGGAGACTATATCCTGCGCATCGCGGGCACGGATGAAAGGGTCAGGGAATATCTGGTGGAAAACGGACACCGCAAGGACCGGGGCCAGCGTCCGTTCTGTCGGTGCATTCCAAGCAAGGATATCGGCTGCTACTCCACCTGCGGTCATGGATGCGTCTACTGTTACGCAAATACGGACCCCGCTATCGCAGCGGATAACCTGCGGCGTCATTCACCGATGCGGGATTCGCTCTGCGGCTACTCCTCGGTCAGCTCTTCGCCCCCGGCCGCCGGTTCATCGCTGTCCTGATCCGCCTCGGATTCAAAGGCGGCGCTCCACTTGGGGAGCATTGATTTGGCAATGGTTTTGTTCTCCCGGTCCCTGCTTGAATAGTGCGCGTGGGAACCGCGTTCCGGTTTTCCCCGCCCTCCCTTGGATTCCAGAAACTTGACCGCCTTGGACTGGTTGGCGTGAAACGCGTAAGTGAGCGCGGTTTCTTCATGCTGGTCCACAATATTGACTTTCGCGCCTTTGGCGATTAGGAGCTCCAGGATCTTCAGGTGGCCCTTTTCAGCGGCGAGCATGAGCGGCGTTGTTCCGCGCACGTTTCCGCGGGCATTGACCTGAGCGCCCTTGCCGACCAGATAGGCGGCAACGGACACATGGCCTTCCTCGCAGGCCCGCATGAGCGCCGAGTAGCCGACACGGTCAACCGTGTTGACGGCAGCTCCCTTTTCCACTAGGTGCTTGACCACGTCGTGACGGCCCGACCACGCCGCTTCGATGAGGGGCGTTCTTCCGCTGCCGTCCGCCATGTTCACGTTGCCGCCTTCGGCAATGATTTTTTTCACCGCCGCCAGATCGCCCTTTGCGCTTGCCCGTAGCAGGTTCATAACCGGATTTCCTTCAAGATACAGGTGACCGCATAAAAATAATTTGTCTCACCTCTTCAAGGGTTAATGATATGCAGACCGTCCGGTCGAATCCCGTGACGCAGGTGAGTGTCGCAGCCCCGCATGACCGTCGTACGGAACAGAGACGATCTTGACTTTTTTTCTACCCTTCAATAGATTTATTACCAGCATCGTGATATGAACCTGACGCCATTCACCCGTTTGAGAGGAGCGTGGTATGTCGAAAAGCATGGACAAGGGAGTGAGCAAGCACAACAAGAAAAAGATGACTGCCGCTGAAAAATGGGAAAAAATCCGGGCGAAAAAAGCGGCAAAAGCGGTCGGCATGACCGGTTTATAATACATGGCAGGCTGAGATGTCGCAAGGAGCGGTCGTATGCCCGCTCCTTGCGCACAGCAGAAGATCTGCAGACTATACGATACCCTGGTCGAGCATGGCATCGGCGACCTTGACAAACCCGCCGACATTGGCGCCATTGACATAGTTGACAAAATCGCCCTCTTTGCCGTATTTAACGCACTGCTCGTGGATCCGCTGCATGATTTCGGCAAGCTTGCTGTCGACCTCCTCGCGGCTCCATGAAAGGCGCATGCTGTTCTGGCACATCTCAAGGCCGCTGGTTGCCACGCCGCCGGCATTGGCCGCCTTCCCCGGACCGAAGCAGATCTTGGCCTTGAGGAACACGTCAACCGCTTCGGCGGCGCTGGGCATGTTGGCGCCTTCACCGACGCAGATACAGCCGTTTTTCACCAGCATCTCGGCGTCGTTCTCGTCGATCTCGTTCTGGGTCGCGCTCGGCAGCGCGATGTCGCATTTCACGCTCCACGGACGCCGGCCGTCCATATAGGTGCAGCCGTATTTGTCGGCATACTCTTTGATGCGTCCGCGGCGCACGTTTTTCAGCTCCATCAAAAACGCCAGCTTCTCGGGGGTTATGCCCTTGGGATCGTGGATCGATCCGTTGGAGTCTGAAAGGGTCACCACTTTTGCGCCGAGCTGCGTGGCCTTTTCCACCGAATATTGCGCAACATTGCCGGAGCCTGAAACGGCGACGATTTTTCCCTCAAAGGAGGTGTTGCGCAGCCTGAGCATCTCCTGGCAGAAATAGACGCATCCGTACCCGGTCGCCTCGGGACGGATGAGCGAGCCGCCCCATGAGAGCGCCTTGCCGGTGAGAACGCCGGCAAACTCGTTTTTGAGTTTTTTGTACTGGCCGTACATGAAGCCGATTTCCCTGCCGCCAACGCCGATATCGCCGGCCGGCACATCGGTGTCCTGGCCGATGTGGCGGAACAGTTCGCTCATGAAGGCTTGGCAGAAACGCATGACCTCGTTATCGCTTTTCCCTTTGGGGTCGAAATCAGAACCGCCCTTGCCGCCGCCCATGGGCAGGGTGGTCAGGGAGTTTTTAAACACCTGCTCAAAGGCGAGGAACTTGAGGATGCCGAGGTACACCGACGGATGGAACCGCAGCCCGCCCTTGTACGGGCCAATGGCGCTGTTCATTTGGATCCGGAATCCCCGGTTGATCTGGATTTCTCCTCTGTCGTCAACCCACGGCACGCGGAACATGATGACCCGCTCCGGCTCCACGATGCGGTCCAGCACTTTTGCTTTGATATATTTCGGATTCTTTTCGAGAAACGGCACCAGCGAGGTGACGACCTCTTCGACCGCCTGGTGAAACTCCTTTTCGCCGGGATTGCGGGCAATCACCTTTTCCATGAAGGTTTTGACATCGTGAGACATGTACGGCTCCTTTGTAAGGTGTCGGTGGACGGGGCATCGCCGCGGTGCATACGCTTCGCCAGGCTGCCCTGCAAAAAAAAACCCGCCGCCTTTCCCGTGAGGGAAAGACGCGGGCCTCGTTGCCTGTGCCGGAATAACCGCGACTAATAAACGTCTTTGTTTATCGGTTATATTAATAATACATCATGCGCCCGGATCAGTCAAGCGACGAGGCGAGCAGGATCGATTCGGCTAGTTTTGCCATGGAGATCCGCCTGTTCATGCTCTGCCGCCGCATGAGTTCGAACGCCTGCTTGCCCGATATATTCTTCTTGTCCATGAGGACTTCCTTGGCGCGCTCGATCGTCTTCCGCTCTTCGAGTTCCCGCTCAACGATCTCCTTCATAATGCACAGCTCGGTGTTTTTGAGAAGGACCGCGGCCTGGGTCGCCACCGTGGTCAGCATCATGATGTCTTCGGAGGAGAAATCATACTCGCTCGTGGTATAGCAGTTGATGACGCCGAGCACCTCTCCCTGGAGGCTCATCGGCACGGAAAGCAGGGACACCAGACCGTCCTCCATCGCGATCCGCTTGTTGAGGAAACGGGGGTCTTTCCTCACGTCCAGGACTTTGAGCGGCGTGTTCGTCACGGCCGCCCTTCCGGCAATCCCCTTGCCGAGCGGCGTGTTCGAACGCTGGCGGTAGATGCCCGATTCGCTGTGGCAGGCGCGCAGCACCAGCTCTTTTTTTTTCTTGTCAATGAGCAGGATCGAGCAGATTTTGGAACCGATGGTCTTGGCCGTTACCGACACGATAAGGGCCAGCAGGTCGTCGAGATAATTGCGCTCCATGATCGCCCTGCTGATTTCGGCAATACCCTCAAGCTTGCTGCCGGCAAGCAGGGGAAGGTCGATGGCGGGGCGGTGCTGATGGTTCATCGCGAAAGCCTCTGTGAATCGGTGACGCCCAGTGAGTCGTAAATCCGCAGGGCCGCCCTGGAGCGGTTGAGCGTGTAAAAGTGGATTCCCCGCACATGGTTGTCGATGAGTTCCATGACCTGGGAGGTCGCCCAGTGGATGCCGACCTTCTCAAAATGGTCGTCGTCGTCCGCGCGTTCCAGCGCTTTAAGGAGACGCGCCGGGAACCTGGTGAACGGCGACAACTCGGCCATCCGCACGACCCCCCTGCGCGAGGTGATCGGCATGATCCCCGCGATGATGGGGACCGTAATGCCCGCGATGTCGCACCGCTCGCGGAAATCGAAAAATTCGTGGTTGTCGAAGAACAGCTGCGTGCAGAGGTAGTCGGCGCCGGCGTCGACCTTGGCCTTGAGGTAGTCGAGCTCGGTCAGGCGGTTGGGATTCCGTTTATGGCCTTCGGGAAATCCGGCGACACCCACGCTCAACGAGGGAAACTCTTTCCTGATAAATCCGACCAGTTCGACGGCGTTTTCGAAACCCCCGCGCGGCGGTGAATAGGAGTCTCCCTGCCCCGCAGGCGGGTCCCCGCTGATGGCGAATATGTTTTCAATGCCGCTTGCCGCGTAGGTCGCAAGGATCGCGCGGATCTCCTCGCGCGTTGAGCCCACGCAGGTCAGGTGCGCGACAACGGTAAGGTTGGTCATTCGCCTGATCCGCACCACCAGCTCGCGGGTGAGTTCCCGTGTGGAGCCTCCGGCGCCGTAGGTGACGCTCACATAGGACGGTTTCAGGGGCACGAGCTCGGCAATGGTGGTATACAGCTTTTCAGACGCGAGTTTATCCTTTGGCGGAAAAAATTCGAAACTGAAGGTTATCTTTCTCCCGTTTAAAATATCACGCATGTGCATGAACGGAAAGCCTTTGGAAAGGATGAGCAGGGCACGCCCAATAATTTACCATATTCGCCTAACGAAAAAAAAGCCTTTCCGCACCGTTCAGGTGCGGAAAGGCCGTTCCATCAATTTTCTGCGTCAGCGGGATCAGCGGGTGATGCCGAGCTTGGTGAACCGTCGACGGTTTTTCGGCACGTCGGAGTCCCGGGCATTGCCCCTTTTTTCATAGTATACATAAACGACCACACGGTACACGCCGGGCGCCACGATCATGCCCTTGTCGTTCGTGCAATTCCAGTAGATGTCCACATTTGCGGCCTCGGCAGTATCAACGGCCAGGCGGTTTGCACCGGCGAAGAGCTCGCCCTTTGCCGACTGCACAATATTGCCGACCACGTCATGGATCCTGATCGCGCAGAATATCTTCACGTCACGATGGCCCGGGATGCGAATATCAAACGTGATGACCGTGCCTTTGTTTTCTTTCACCCAGGTGCGCGCATTCGGATTGTGAATGATGTTGATCACCCCGGGTTTCTCCTTGATGACCGACGGTATGCTCGGATTCGGAATCACGATGACCGGTCCGATCGTATCGCCGATGACCTTCACTCGTACTTTTTGGTTGTTGTCATTGGGCCTGTTCGAGCGTGGCGAAAGGTCCATGACATACCTGGTGACCGTATCCAAATTCATCCAGTGATTGCGGTTGAGATCGCGACCATTGCTCGTGATGAACACGGCACGGCTGGAGTCTGTTCTCGGATCAAGGGTCTCGATTTCATCGAGCATATCCGGAAGCAACTGGAAATAGTTGCTGCCGTTGACGCTCGAATCAAGGTGCCACACGTCGAACATTTCCCTTGGTTTACAGGAGGTGGAAATACCGTCGCTGTTGACTTCGATCGGCTCGCTGAACGTGACCGACACGATGTCCTTGGTGCGGTCTGCCGTGGGGGCGCCAAGTTGCTTGATGACACTCCAGATCACCGGACCCGCCCCGTCGGTGGCCCGCAGTTCAACGCTTTGGATCTCCGCTTCAGGATGGTCCGAGATCCTGACGAGCGGCCGCCAGCCGGTTTGGGCACCCTTATTATGTTCAGCCTCTCCGTCATGAAGCGCGAGCACCCATATG